>NZ_JAXION010000004.1:0-78474 GCF_049311045.1 Rhodococcus sp. 7Tela_A2
GCCGTACCCCCCGCAGCCGTACCCCCCGCAGCCGTATCCCGCCCAGCCGAACCCGCCACAGCAGTACTACGGCCCACCGCAGCAACAGCCGACCGGATCAGAAGGACCCTCCGCATGACCGCGCTCCTGACCGCCGAGTTCCGCAAGGTACTGAGCCTGCGCTACTGGTGGATTCTCGGCATCGCTCCGCTCCTCGTCGGACTGTTCTGCGGGGCGCTGACGCTGCCGGTGATGCGTCAACTCGAAGACGTGGTCGGTGAGGACTTCGCGGAGGCCGCCGCAGCGGCAGTGGGCATCTCACTGGCCCTGGCACTGGTGTTCCTCTTCGCGGCATTGTTCGGGGTGGTCAACACCGGCAGCGAATTCCAGCACCGCACGGTGGTCACGACGTTCCTCACCACGCGGGGCCGCGACCGGGTTCTCGCAACAAAGCTGGCGGTCGTCGCGATCTTCGGTCTGGCGTACTGCCTCGTCGCCGAAGCAATCTCCGCCTTGACCATCTTGTTGTTCGGCGGCGGGTTCAGCGGTGCCGATTTCGGAACGGTCGGCGCGGTCCTCGGCACCGGTCTGCTCTGCGCCGTGCTGTGGGCGCTGATCGGCGCGGGACTCGGACTGCTCACCGGCTCGATGACGGGTTCCGTTCTCGCGATCTGCGCGTGGATCCCGTTCGGTGAACTGATCGTCTCGCTGGTCCTGCACGGGATCGGGCTGGGCGCGATCGCGCAGTACCTGCCCGGACAGGTCACCTGGTACACGCTGTTCTCGGTGGTCGAAATGCCGGACGACGTCGAGATGGCGGTGCGGTGGCCGGTCGCACCCCTCGTCCTGATTCTCTGGACGGTGCTGTTCTGTGGCCTCGGCTGGTGGCGGACCCGCAACCGCGACTTCGTCTGACCCCGCGCGCTCACCGGTGTCGCCGGGCGGCGATAGTGTCGATCGGATGGCACACCTCACCGCACCGGAGTCGCCTCCGACCGGCTGGATACGCCGGCTCGGAGGCGAAGCCCTGCGGCACCGCACTCAGGCGCTTGGGGCTCTCGCGGTCACGATCGTCGCTGCACTGATCGATATCGCGTTCCCGCTGCTGACGAAGGTCGCCCTCGACAGTGCGACCGGACAGGGCGACGTCGCCCCGGACGACACGCGACTGATCGGGCTGGCCGCGGGTGCGATCGCTGCCGGTGCGGTCGTCCGGTTCGGATGCCAGTACGGCCGGCGCATGCTCGCCGGACGTTTGTCTCTGAACGTCCAGCACGACCTTCGGCTCCGGCTGCTCGGATCGCTGCAACGGCTCGACGGTCACGGGCAGGACCGGATCCGGACCGGCCAGGTGGTGTCCCGGTCGATCACGGACCTGCAACTCGTCCAGGGACTGCTCGCACTCGTACCGATGTCCGCGGGTGCGCTGTTGCAGTTCGTTCTCTCCGTCGTGATCATGCTCGCGCTGTCCCCGCTGCTCACCCTCGTCGCGGTGGTGGCGGTGCCGATCATCGTGACGGTGGTCCGCGTCGTCCGTCCCACCCTGTTCGCGGCCACGTGGTCGGCGCAGCAGCGCGCGGCGGATCTCGCACAGCACGTCGAGGAAACGGTCACCGGCGTGCGGGTGGTCAAAGGTTTCGGACAGGAAAGCCGGGCGGTCGATCAACTCGAGGATCACGGGCGCCGGCTCTACGCCGAACGATTGCGCGCGGCCCGGGTGAACTCCCGGTTCGCCGCACCGATGGGCGCCATCCCCCAGCTGGGACTGGTAGCCACCATTGCGATCGGCGGCTGGCTCGCCCTCGAAGGCACGATCACCGTCGGTACGTTCGTCGCGTTCACTGCCTATGTCGCAACGACCACCGCGACGACCCGGACCCTCGCCCAGGTCGTGATCATGGCGCAACTCTCCCGCGCGGCCGTCGAGCGTGTGTACGAAGTGATCGACACCGAGCCCGATGTCGCCGATCCCCCGCATCCTGCGACCCTCCCCGAGGGTCCGCTCGGACTGGCCTTCCGCAACGTCACCTTCGGTTTCGAACCCGGCCGCGATGTCCTGCGCGGCGTCGACCTCGAACTGTCCCCCGGCGAGACCGTAGCGGTCGTCGGCCCCGCCGGTTCCGGCAAAACTGCCATGTCGCTGCTCGTCCCGCGGTTCTACGCGCCCCACGCCGGATCGGTGTGCGTGACCTCGAACGGCGAGGACGTCGACGTCGCATCGCTGCGCGCCGCCGACGTGCGTTCGGCGGTGAGCCTGGTCTTCGACGAACCGTTCCTGTTCTCCGACACCGTCGCCTCCAACATCGCGCTCGGTCGTCCCGATGCGACCGACGAGGAGATCCGCGCCGCCGCCACGGCGGCACGGGCGGACGAGTTCATCGAGGCGCTGCCCGACGGGTACGACACCGTCGTCGGCGAACGGGGCCTGACGCTGTCGGGCGGACAGCGACAGCGCGTCGCACTCGCCCGGGCTCTGCTCGTCGACCCGCGTGTCCTGATTCTCGACGATGCGACGTCCGCGGTGGACGCGGAAACCGAAGCCGCGATCTACGCCGCGCTCCGGGCACAGCCCCAGCGCACCACCCTGGTGCTCGCCCACCGCCGCTCCACGCTGGCTCTCGCCGACCGCGTCGCGGTGCTCGACGGTGGCCGGATCGTCGACGTGGGCACCGCCGACGAACTCGACGCACGCAGTCCCGTGTTCCGGCGGCTTCTGTCGAGCAGTGAGGTTCTCGACGAGGACCTGCCCGGCGAGCCGGAGCCCCTCGACGCCCATGTCCTCTGGCCCACGGAATTCGAGCCCGAGGCCACCACACCGGCGGCCACCGGGGCACCGCCCGCTCCACGCGGCCCCGGAGGCGGTGGACCGGGCAGCGGCGCACTCGGCGCCGTCGCTCCGACACCGGAGTTGCGCGCAGCGGTGGCCGCACTGCCACCGGCTACCGAGACCCCGGGTGACGCCCCGGCATTGCGTTCGGATGCGCTGCGCCGACCGGATCCCGAGTTCCGCTTGTGGACCACCCTGCGGCCGGTGCGGCTGTTGCTCGCCGCCGTGGCAGTGTGCCTGGCGGTCGAGTCGCTCATCGGAATCGCGTTTCCGACGATCGTGCGATTCGCCGTCGACCGCGGCGTGACGCCCGGCAACCCGCAGGCGCTGTGGGAAGCGGCGTTCGCGGGCACAGTCCTCGCGCTGCTCGGCTGGGCGGCGGTGGCGATCCTGACGATCCTGACCGCCCGGGCCGGCGAGCGGGTCCTGTTCGGACTGCGCGTCCGCAGTTATGCGCACCTGCAGAGACTCGGGCTCGACTACTACGAACGGGAACTGTCGGGCCGGATCATGACGCGCATGACGACGGACGTGGATGCGCTGTCCCAGTTCATCCAGACGGGTCTGTCGACCGCGGTGGTCAGCGTGCTGACGCTGACCGGCATCTCCGTCGCGCTGATCGTGACCGACGGATCGCTGGCCCTCGTCGTCCTGGCGGCGATCCCCGTCCTCATCGCGGTGACGTTCTGGTTCAGGTCTGTCTCGCGCGATGCATATGCGCAGTCCCGCGAGCGCATATCGCAGGTCAACGCGATGTTCCAGGAGAACGTGACGGGTCTGCGGGCCGCGCAGGCCTATCGCCGTGAGGAGAACGCGGCCCGGCTGTTCGCCGAACGTGCCGACTCGTACCGTCGCAGCCGCATGCGGTCGCAGCGAGCGATCTCGCTGTACTTCCCCTTCATCTCGCTGCTCTCGGACCTCGCCCTGGCGGCGGTCGTGTTCGTCGGCGCGCGCGAGGTCGCGTCGGGTGCTGCCACTCCCGGTGTGCTCATCGCCTTCGTGCTCTATCTGAACCTGCTCTTCGCTCCCATCCAGCAGTTGTCGCAGGTGTTCGACGGTTACCAGCAGGCCCGCGTCGGGCTCCGCCGCATCGGCGACCTTCTGCGCACCGAGAGTTCCCTCGAAACCGGGCCGACCGGGGACGTTCCCATTTCCGGTCACCTGCACGGCGACGTGAGCCTTCGCGGCGTCGGGTTCCGGTACAGCGGCGCCGACAGCGATGCGCTCACCGACGTGGATCTCGACATTCCCGCGGGCGCGACCGTCGCACTGGTCGGCCGCACCGGCGCCGGAAAGTCGACGGTCGTCAAACTGCTGGCGCGGTTCTACGACCCCACCTCCGGTGCGGTGCGCGTCGACGGAACCGATGTGAGGCGTTACCGCCTGCCGGACTACCGCGCAAGGCTCGGCGTGGTGCCGCAGGAGGCGCACCTGTTCACCGGGTCCATCGCAAGCAACATCGCCTACGGCCGGCCCGAGTCGAGTCGCGAACGCATCGAGAGTGCGGCCCGGGCCGTCGGTGCTCTGGACATGATCGCCGGGCTGAGCGGCGGTATGCACCATCCCGTCGGTGAGCGCGGGCAAGGACTGTCCGCGGGGCAGCGCCAGCTCATCGCGCTCGCCCGCGCGGAACTGGTCGACCCCGACCTGTTGCTGCTCGACGAGGCGACCGCGACCCTCGATCCCGCCACGGAACGCGCGGTGCTCGAGGCAGGGGCGACCGTCACGCGTTCGCGCACCGCGGTCGTCGTCGCGCATCGCCTCGCAACGGCAGCGCGCGCCGATCTCGTCGTGGTGGTCGACGGCGGACGGATCGTCGAAGCCGGACCCCACGAGACGCTGCGTCGTGCGGGCGGTCTGTACACCACGTTGTGGCAACTCGCCAGCGGAGCGCTCGTGCCGGAGACGGTGGGCGACGGCGTCGTACAACCGTCTTCGTCACAGATCACACGTGAGTCCTCGCATTTGTAACGGGGTCCGTTCTGCGGCGATGCACGATTGAGGGAATAATCGGCGGTCGAGAACCGTCGTCGATGGTGACCCCGTCGACTCAGATTGTGAGGTGGCTCTCGGGCATGGATGATCAGTTCGGATCGTCACACACCCACCAGCTAGCCTCATATGCATAGGCGCTCCGATCGGGTACCGAAGAAAGAAACGAGGCGAACAACTGCCGTGAGCAGCAGCTCTACATCACAGTTCGGACAGAACCAGTGGTTGGTTGACGAGATGTACCAGCGGTTTCAGGACGATCCGTCGTCCGTGGACGAGAGCTGGCACGAGTTTCTCACCGACTATTCTCCCGAGGCACACGTGGCCGGAGGCTCCAACGGCGCCGAGGTGAAGACCCCCGAGAAGTCCACTCAGCCCTCCGCCACCAAGACTGCCCCGGCTGCTGCACCCGCAGCGCCGAAGGCGTCCGCCTCGTCTACCAAGGCTCCCGCGAAGTCCTCCGACAACGCCGGTAACTCTGCTGCGAAGCCGGCTGCCGCGCCGGCGAAGGCCGCACCGGCCAAGCCTGCGACCGCGTCCAAGCCTGCGACCGCGTCCAAGCCTGCTCCGAAGCCGGCGAGCACCTCTTCCGACAAGAAGTCCGAGGAGACCAAGGTTCTCCGGGGCGCGGCTGCTGCCGTCGCGAAGAACATGAACGCCTCGCTGTCGATCCCGACGGCCACCAGCGTTCGCGCGGTCCCCGCGAAGTTGATGTTCGACAACCGCATCGTCATCAACAACCACCTCGCCCGCACCCGGGGCGGCAAGGTCTCGTTCACTCATCTTCTCGGCTACGCGATCGTCCAGGCGGTCAAGGCGTACCCGAACATGAACAACCACTACGCCGAGATCGACGGGAAGCCCAACCTCGTCACCCCCGCGCACACCAACCTCGGTCTCGCGATCGACCTGCCGGGCAAGAACGGCTCCCGTTCGCTCGTCGTCGCCGCAATCCGCAACTGCGAGACGATGAACTTCGCGCAGTTCTACTCGGCGTACGAGGACATCGTCCGCCGCGCGCGCGACGGCAAGCTCACCGGCGAAGACTTCTCCGGCGTCACCATCTCGCTGACCAACCCGGGCGGCATCGGCACCGTGCATTCGGTGCCGCGTCTGATGGGCGGCCAGGGAGCGATCATCGGTGCCGGTGCGATGGAGTACCCCGCCGAGTTCCAGGGCGCATCCGATGCGCGTATCGCCGAGATGGGCATCGGCAAGCTGCTGACGCTGACCTCGACCTACGACCACCGGGTCATCCAGGGCGCCGAGTCGGGTGAGTTCCTCAAGACCATCCACCAGCTGCTGATCTCCGACGAGTTCTACGACGAGATCTTCCACACGCTGCACATTCCTTACGAGCCGGTCCGCTGGCGCAAGGACGTGCCCGAGGGCCTGGTCGACAAGAGCACCCGCGTGCTCGAGCTCATCGCCGCCTACCGCAGCCGCGGCCACCTCATGGCCGACACCGATCCGCTGCAGTTCGTCCGCGACAAGTTCCGGTCGCATCCGGATCTCGACGTGATCACCCACGATCTGACGCTGTGGGATCTCGATCGCGAGTTCAATGTCGGCGGCTTCCACGGCAAGCAGAAGATGAAGCTGCGCGACGTCCTGTCGGTGCTGCGCGACGCGTACTGCCGCCACGTCGGTATCGAGTACACGCACATCCTCGAGCCCGAGCAGCAGCAGTGGATCCAGGAACGCGTCGAGGCGCACCACGTCAAGCCGACGGTCGCCCAGCAGAAGTACATCCTCAGCCGCCTCAACGCCGCCGAGGCGTTCGAGACGTTCCTGCAGACCAAGTACGTCGGCCAGAAGCGTTTCTCGCTCGAGGGGTCCGAGTCGGTCATCCCGATGATGGACGCCATCATCGATCAGGCCGCCGAGCACCAGCTCGACGAAGTCGCCATCGCGATGCCGCACCGTGGACGCCTCAACGTGCTCGCCAACATCGTGGGCAAGCCGTACTCCCAGATCTTCACGGAGTTCGAGGGCAACCTGAACCCGGCCGCCGCACACGGCTCCGGCGACGTGAAGTACCACCTGGGCGCCGAGGGCACCTACATCCAGATGTTCGGCGAGAACGACATCAAGGTGTCGCTCACCGCCAACCCGTCGCACCTCGAAGCCGTCAACCCGGTGCTCGAGGGCCTGGTTCGCGCCAAGCAGGACATCCTCGACAAGGGCGAGAGCGGCTTCACCGTTCTGCCGCTGCTGCTGCACGGCGACGCCGCGTTCGCAGGTCAGGGTGTCGTGGCGGAGACGCTCAACCTCGCATTGCTGCGCGGCTACCGCACCGGCGGCACCGTGCACATCGTGGTCAACAACCAGGTCGGCTTCACCACCGCCCCGGAGCACTCGCGTTCGTCGGAGTACTGCACCGATGTGGCGAAGATGATCGGTGCGCCGATCTTCCACGTCAACGGTGACGACCCCGAGGCGTGTGTGTGGGTTGCGCAGCTCGCCGTGGACTTCCGCGAGAAGTTCCACAAGGACGTCGTGATCGACATGATCTGCTACCGCCGCCGCGGCCACAACGAGGGCGACGATCCCTCGATGACGCAGCCGGCGATGTACGACGTCATCGACACCAAGCGCAGCGTCCGCAAGAGCTACACCGAGGCCCTGATCGGCCGCGGGGACATCTCGCTCAAGGAAGCCGAAGACGCCCTGCGCGACTACCAGGGTCAGCTCGAGCGTGTCTTCAACGAGGTGCGCGAGCTGGAGAAGTACCAGCCGGAACCGTCCGAATCGGTCGAGCTCGACCAGACTCCGCCCGCGCGTCTGAAGACTGCTGTCGACAAGGACGTGCTCGAGCGGATCGGCGACGCGTTCGCCGATGTGCCCGACGGCTTCAGCGTGCACCCGCGCGTCAAGCCCGTGATCGAGAAGCGCCGCACGATGTCGCGCGAGGGTCACATCGACTGGGCCTACGCCGAGCTCCTCGCATTCGGTTCGCTCGTCGAGCAGGGCGCACTCGTGCGCCTGGCCGGCCAGGACTCGCGTCGCGGCACCTTCACGCAGCGTCACTCGGTGCTGATCGACCGCAAGACGGGCGAGGATTACAGCCCGCTCGCGGCAGTCGCCGCCGAGGCCGGTAACGGCGGACGCTTCATGGTGTACGACTCGGCTCTGACCGAGTTCGCAGGCCTGGGCTTCGAGTACGGCTACTCGGTGGGCAACCCCGATGCACTCGTGCTGTGGGAGGCGCAGTTCGGCGACTTCGTCAACGGCGCGCAGTCGATCATCGACGAGTTCATCTCGTCGGGTGAGGCCAAGTGGGGCCAGCTTTCGGACGTCGTGCTGCTGCTGCCGCACGGCCACGAGGGTCAGGGCCCCGACCACACCTCGGGCCGTATCGAGCGCTGGCTCCAGCTGTGCGCCGAGGGCTCGATGACCGTGGCGATGCCGTCGACCCCGGCGAGCTACTTCCACTTGCTGCGCCGTCACCACCTGGACGGCATCCGCCGCCCGCTCGTGGTGTTCACGCCGAAGTCGATGCTGCGCAACAAGGCTGCGGTCAGCAACATCGAGGACTTCACCGAGGGCAAGTTCCGTTCCATCCTCGAAGAGGTCCCGTTCGAGGACGGATCTGCCGACCGCTCGAAGGTCGAACGTGTCCTGCTGACCTCCGGCAAGATCTACTGGGAACTGCTCGCGAAGAAGCAGAAGGAAGGCCGCGACGACATCGCGATCGTCCGTGTCGAGCAGCTGTACCCGGTGCCGCGTCGCCGTATCGCGGAGACGCTCGAGCAGTACCCGAACGCGTCCGAGTTCTTCTGGGTCCAGGAAGAGCCGGCGAACCAGGGTGCATGGCCGTTCTTCGGTCTGGCGCTGCCCGAGATGCTCCCGGAGAAGCTGGCCGGGATCAAGCGGATCTCGCGTCGCGCGATGTCCGCGCCGTCCTCGGGATCGAGCAAGGTCCACGCTGTCGAACAGCAGGAGATCCTCGAGAAGGCCTTCACGCGGTAAGAAGCCCCGTTGCGGTCCCTCACGGGGGCCTGACGGTTCTCATGCGAGCCGGGTCGGTTCGTCCTACGGGGCGACCGGCCCGGCTCGCGAGGTTTCGACGGCGATCGGCTCCGACGGCAGCCCGCCGATCGAGTCCGGCTGAGCCGACGCCACCACCGCAGGAAGCGCGGCGACCGCCAGATCGACGAACTGCTCGCGGGTGAGTGCGGAGTCGTGGTTCGGCGCGGTGTCCGGGTCGTGCGCCGGAGACGGCGAGATGCCCTGCTCCTGCAGCCACGCGATCGTGATGTCCTCGACGAACGCCACCCAGCCGCGGACCGCGAGGCGGACCATTGCGTCGACATCGATACCGATGCTCGGAAGGTGCGTGACGGTGCGTTCGACCATGGCGCGCCGGGTCTCCTCGAAGACCGCCCGCATGTCGGGGTCGCCGCTGACCGAACCCCGGAGCATCGAAACGTAGGTGGCGGGGCGTTCGGTGACGTAGTCGACGTACGCGACGACGGTGCCGCGCAGCATCTCCATCGGATCCAGGCTCTCGTCGGGAGCGGTCCGTTCGAGCATGTCGCGGCTGATGTGCTGCACGACCGCCACCTGGAAGTCGTGCTTGGACCCGAAGTAGTGGAACAGCAGTCCGCGCGACACCCCGGCGCGGTCGGCGATGTCCTCGACGGAGATCTGGTCGAGGGAGCGACTGGCGAGTAGCTCCACGCCGAGCTCGATCAGTTGAGCACGGCGTTGCTGTGGACTCAGGCGGGTTCGCCGCCCTCCTTTCACGGAACTGTTGCCTTTCACCGTTCCATGCAAGCATTCTTATTGAATAATGGTCAACAACCTATTGACCACGTCACGCCGACCCCTTAATCTCAGATACATGAGTCTTCCGGTTACAGACACCTCCGCCGGTGAGAGCACCCGCCGGATCGATACGCTGATCATCGGCAGTGGGTTCGCCGGACTCGGCGCCGCCATCAAGCTCTCGCAGGCCGGCAAGGAATTCCTGGTCCTCGAACGCGCGGCCGAGGTGGGTGGCACCTGGCGCGACAACACCTATCCCGGTGCCGCGTGCGACGTGCCGTCGAACCTCTACTCCTACTCGTTCGCACTCAATCCCGGATGGACACGCTCGTTCTCGCCCCAGCCCGAGATCCAGGCGTACATCACCTCCGTGGCCGACAAGTACGAGGTCCGCCGGCGCACCGTGTTCGGCTGCGACGTCCAGGACGCACGCTGGAACGGAGACACGCACCGCTGGGACGTGCGCACCACCCGTGGCGATTTCAGCGCCAAGAACCTCGTCTCCGCGGTCGGCGCCCTGTGCGAACCCTCGCTTCCCGACATCGCGGGAATCGACCGCTTCGGCGGCGAGATCTTCCACTCCGCCCGGTGGAACCACGACGCCGACCTCACCGGTAAGCGGGTTGCCGTCATCGGGACCGGCGCCTCTGCCATCCAGATCGTGCCCGCCATCGCCGGCACGGTCGCGCACCTCGACGTGTACCAGCGCACCGCGCCGTGGGTGCTCCCCCGCGCCGACCGCGAATACACGAAGGCCGAAAAGTTCGCCTTCCGGTACATTCCCGGCTTCCAGCGACTCTCACGCACCCTGCAGTACCTCATGCGGGAAACACAAGTGGTCGGGCTCGCCAAGGCACCCGTCTTCATGAAGCCGCTCGAACTCGCCGCGAGGGCGCAGATCCGCCGGGGCATCTCCGATCGCGCCCTGCGGCGCAAGGTCACCCCGAATTTCGGAATCGGCTGCAAGCGCATGCTGATCTCCAACAACTACTACCCGGCACTCGACCGCCCGAACGTCGACCTGGTCACCGACGGCATCGCCGAGGTCACCACCGACGGCATCGTGACGAAGGACGGCACCACCCGCGAGGTCGACGCGATCGTCGTCGCCACCGGATTCCACGTCACCGATTCCCCGATGTTCGCGGGGATCTTCGGCAAGGACGGTCGCTCTCTCGCAGACGTATTCGACGAAACCGGCATGCAGGGATACAAGGGGTCCACAGTCGCGGGGTTCCCGAACCTGTTCTTCCTCGTCGGCCCCAACACCGGCCTCGGACACACGTCCATGGTGTACATGATCGAGTCGCAGCTCAACTATCTCGTCGACGCGATCGACACGCTCGATCGGCATCGTCTCGGCACCGTCGAAGTGCGCCAGGACGCCCAGGACGAGTACAACCGGGGAATCCAGGACGCACTGAAGAACAGCGTGTGGAACAACGGCGGCTGCGCGAGCTGGTACCTCGACAAGCACGGCAACAACACGACGCTCTGGCCCGGTTTCACTTTCGAATTCCGCCGCATCACCAAGCATTTCGACCTCGACGCGTACCGTAGCGTGGCCGAGTCCGATCTTCCGGCACCTGCCGAAGCCGTCGAATCCGCCGGCACCACCACCGAGCGCACCGCGCCCGCATCCAGGAAGGCTGCACTCCAGTGAGCGAATTCGAGGGCCGGGTCGTCGTCATCACGGGAGCCGCATCCGGAATCGGGCGGGCGCTCGCCGTCGACCTCGCCGGTCGGGGCGCCACACTCGCACTGTCCGACGTCGATACGGTGGGTCTCGCGGAAACCGCGCGCCTGGCAAGCAGTCTCGGTGCCGAGGTGAAGTCCGATCACCTCGACGTCACGCAGCGGGAAGCTGTGTACGCGTACGCCGACGCCGTCGTCGCCCGCTTCGGCAAGGTCAACCAGTTGTACAACAACGCGGGGATCGCCTATCACGGTGAGTTCGAACGGTCCGAGTTCAAGGACATCGAACGGATCGTCGATGTGGATTTCTGGGGCGTCGTCAACGGCACCAAAGCCTTTCTGCCGCACCTGATCGCATCCGGAGACGGGCACCTGATCAATGTCTCGAGCCTGTTCGGCCTCCTGGGCATCCCCGGCCAGACGGCATACAACGCCGCCAAGTTCGCGGTTCGCGGATTCACCGAATCCTTGCGCCAGGAAATGCTGATCGCCAAGCATCCTGTCCGCGTGACCTGTGTGCACCCGGGCGGCATCAAGACCGCCATCGCACGGAACGCGGCAGTGCCCGACGGCGACGACCAGCAGAGCTTCGCGCAGTTCTTCGACAGCAAACTCGCCCGTACCACCCCGGAGGCCGCCGCGAAGACGATCCTCCGGGGCGTCCGGAAGAACCGCCCCCGCGTGCTCATCGGCGCCGACGCCAAGTTGCTCGACGGCTGGGTCCGGATCGTCGGTCCGTCCTACCAGCGTGTCGTAGCGACGGTTGCGGGTCGCATCATGCCCAAGAACTAGGCTGCGCCGATGCCACAGCTTCCTTTGCGCCTCGTGCGGACGACCCTGCGTCCCCTCTACCGGCTCACTCTCAACGCGCGGCTGCCGTACTCGGTGCAGCGGCGATTGCTCGAAGCCGCCGCACCGATCCAGCCGTTGCCGGAGGGCACCGTCGTCCGGAAGGTCACGCTCGGCGGACGACCCGCCGAACGGGTCACGGTAGGGGCGACGGAGCGACCAACAGCGGTGCTGTATCTGCACGGCGGCGCATACACCTGCGCCTCCCCCGCCACCCACCGATCGCTGGTCGCGCATCTCGCGGCCGCGACCGGATCGGTGGTGTACGCACTCGACTACCGTCTCGCTCCGGAACACCCGTACCCGGCCGCTCTCGACGACGCGGTGGCCGCGTACATCGATCTGATCACCGAGCACGGCGCAGATGCGGCGACCACCCCGCTCGCCGGTGATTCCGCGGGCGGCGGCCTGTCGGTCGCCACCGCGCGCCGGCTCATCGACCGGCACGGCGTCACACCGGCAGCGCTGGGCCTGCTGTCGCCGTGGGTCGATCCGGGCTCCCGCACCGTGCCGTTCGACCGGGACGTCGTCGTCAACACCGCTTGGGCGTTCTCGTCCGCCGAGGCCTACCTCGGCACAGGCGACCCGGCCGATCCCGGTTACGCGCCGCTGCACGGAGACCTCACGGGACTCCCCCCGACGCTGATCCAGGTGGGCGTGAGGGAAGTGCTGTACCCGCAGATCTCCGAGTTCGCGGAGAAGCTGCGTGCGGCGGGCATCGATCTGGAGTACACCGAACAGCCCGAGTTGTGGCACGTCGCGCACCTGCAGGCCGGACTCGTACGCGAGGCGGCCGAGGCGGTGGACGATGTCGGAACGTTCCTGCGACGGCACATGTCCGGTGCGGCACCGGCAGGCACACACGACTGACGGTCGACCGGAAGAGCCGATTAATTCTATAGTTGAGATCCGACAATTCGACCCGGACGGCGGATCTCATGACGGACGACCCGAACACCCCGGACATCCTGCTCAGCGATAGCGAGCGTCTGCACGCGCTCAACGTCCTGAGTGAGCACTACGCCGCAGGCCGGCTCGACTCGTCGGAGTTCTACGACCGATCCGGCTGGGTCGCGCAGGCACGCAGCCTGTCCGCCGCCCGGCCGGCCTTCGACGGCCTTCCGGGTGGTGTACCGCTGGAAATCGCCGACGGGCATGTCCGGGTGGTCGACGGGTCCGCATCCGTTCCGGCGGTGCGCCCGAACGATGCGCCCGCACCCACCGATCCGGAAACCGAACTCGTCTCGCTGCGCCAACGGGGAAGCGTCGTCGAGTCTCTCGACTGGATCATCATCGGCATCACCCTGATGACGTTTCTCGTGCTGCAGATGATCGTCGATTGGGAGTACGCCTGGGTGGTATGGCCGTCGCTGATCGTCACGCTGAGTGTGCCCCGCATGATCCTGGGTTTCAGCGACGAGGACGAAGAGCTCTACGAGGAGCTCAAGGAATCGAGCGCCGATGAGCGCAAAGCGCGCCTGCGGGAAGCGGCGGAACGGATCCGGCAGCTCGAGAGCGGCGACAGCAAACGAGAGAAGTGAGGCCCGCCCTCGGCCTGAGTCTCAGCGCGCGGCGAGCCAATCGTCCGCTGCGCGGCCGGGTTCGAGCTCCCCGCGTCGCACCGCGTCCCCCATCTCGGCGAGTTCGTCCGTGGTGAGCTCCCCTGCCACCACGTTCAGCGCCTTCACCTGCTCCGGTGTCAGTGCACCGCTGCGTATCAGCGGGACGACATTCGCGGCCGCCGCGGAGCTTCCGGCGTCCCCTGCATCTCCCGACCCGGGCTGCTCGGCGACCGCATAATCGGAGACCGAGAGCCCCTGCGGCAGCGATCTGTTCAATTCCTCGAACACGTCGTCCGGTTCGACCGCAGTGGCGCCGGGCTGCAACCGCAGCAGCAGCCCTCCCATGTATTCCGGCAGCACGTCGACCGCGCCGGAATCCAGCGCCGCCAGATCCTCGCCTTCGGAGAGCCCGAGCCGGGTATCCACGGGCGACCCGGTTCCGCGCAGCACCGCTGCGTAGATCTCGGCGAGGACCCGGCTGTCGGGCGACTGCCCCGAGCCGACGGTGAGCACACCGGGATCCGAATCCGCCGACAGGACCTGGCCGGTCGAGCATCCGACGAGTGTCGCGGCCGTCGCCATCATCGCCGCGACGCCGAGCATCCGTGTCTTCACCGATCGTCACACTCCTCGAACTCGCCCGTTGCTAGACCGCCTCCTATCGTCCCATCCGGTTGCGGCAGCATCGGCGGGAGGCACCGCAGCACCGCTTCCTCTCACCGACGCCGAACGCCCGCCCGGAGTCCCGGACGGGCGTTCGGCGAACAGAACAGCTCGGATCAGGCGACGCCCTCGGCCTTGGCCGCTGCCGCAACAGCTTCCGCGACGGCCGGCTCGACCCGCGGATCCAGCGGGCTCGGCACGATCTTGTCGACGGACAGTTCGTCGGCGACGACCGAGAGGATCGCGTCGGCGGCCGCGAGCTTCATGCCCTCGGTGATGCGCCGGGCACCGGCGTCCAGCGCGCCCCGGAACACACCCGGGAACGCGAGCACGTTGTTGATCTGGTTCGGGAAGTCGCTGCGACCGGTGGCGACGATGGCGGCGTACTTGCGCGCGATGTCGGGGTGGATCTCCGGGTCGGGGTTGGACATCGCGAAGATGATGGCGTTGTCGGCCATCGTCGCGATGATCTCCTCGGGGACGGTGCCCGCGGACACGCCCAGGAACACATCGGCCCCGTCGAGAGCCTCGATGAGACCGCCGCGACGATCCGCCGGGTTGGTACGAGAAGCCAGGTCGGCCTTGATCGGGTGCAGGTCGGCGCGATCCGACGAGACGATGCCCTTCGAATCGAGCACCACGACGTCCTCGATGCCCGCGGCGAGAAGGATGTTCGCGCACGCGACACCCGCGGCACCTGCGCCGGAGATGACCACGCGCAGCGTCTTGATGTCACGGTCCTGCACCTTCACGGCGCCCTTGAGCGCAGCCAGTGCGACAATCGCGGTGCCGTGCTGGTCGTCGTGCATGACGGGGCAGTCGAGTGCCTCGATGACGCGCTTCTCGATCTCGAAGCAGCGCGGCGCCGAAATGTCCTCGAGGTTCACGGCACCGAAGCTGGGACGCAACCGGATCAGTGTCTCGACGATCGCGTCGGGATCCTTCGTGTCGAGCACCAAGGGAATCGAGTCGAGCCCGGCGAACTTCTTGAACAGCGCGGACTTACCCTCCATCACGGGCAGCGACGCGCGGGGGCCGATGTCGCCGAGTCCGAGCACGGCCGTGCCGTCGGACACGACCACGACGAGCCGGCTCGTCCAGGTGTACCGCGCGGCGAGCGTCTCGTCGGCCGCGATCGCACGGCTGACCTGGGCGACGCCCGGGGTGTAGGCGATGGAGAGGTCGCGCTGGGTCTCGAGGGGCGCGGCGAGCTCGACCGAAAGCTTCCCGCCCACATGGCTTGCGAAGATCTCTTCGTCGGTCAGCTCGAGCTTCTCGGGGGTATGTGCAGCAGACACAATTGACACGATGACACTCCTGCGTGTTCCGAGACCAGTCCTGGCCTCGGTTACTGCGAAGAAACTGCACTCTCATGCGTTTCACATGGAGATACGGTGCTCCGCCAAGGACATATTCGATGAAGCATCCGGCGCGCGATCATGGTTACGGCTGTGGAACGCTGTACGTCTTCCGGAGCGCGATGGCGCCGGGGCGGGTGGCCTCGGCGACAAGCCCTCGAGCGGCTCTGCCATCTTTCTTCCGATACCGGAAGGGTGACTCCGGCCTCGGTCGTGGTGGCGAGTTTGCCACCTTTACAGACCAACAATCAAATCGGCATCGATTGCAAAGGTTTCACCTTTTTGTGGTCTCACCTGTGAGTTTGCGGTAACCCCGGGTACGGCGCAACCCGGTTCCTGGGGATTCTCCGGTGCTACCGGTCGGTAGCACCGGAGCGCCGCCGATTCAGCCCCACCACTGCGTGATCAACAGAATCGATGCAGTGACGATGACCACAACGGGTGCGGCGAACGCGGCGAAGCCCCGTGCGCGGTCGGCGACGATCTGGGCGCCGACGGCCACGAGTGCCGCGACGACGTGGGCCGCCACCGAAGCCGAGCCCGGTCCGGGAAAGCCCCGTTGGCCGCCGAGATACTGCGCGCCGACCACCACCGCGGCCAGCACGAGCACTGCCCCGGCGACCACGCCGGACACGACCCGCCCCGCACGAACCGGCAACGATGCCCTACGCGGCTGCCCGGAGTGCCCGGCCCTGCCGTACTTCCGGTTGTCGTACTCCCTGCTGTCGTACTGCCTGCTGTCGTACTGCCGCCTGTCGTACTGCCTCCTGTCGTACTGCCGCCTGTCGTACGCCCGGCTGTCGTAATGCTCCGGCGCCGCGGCGAATTCGTCGTCCCGTCCGGCGCCCTGATGCCCCGTCCCCGACGTCCTCATCCCACGACCACCTCGACTCCCTTCGCCCTGTCGAGCAGAGCTTCGTACGCGCCGGGGTCGGTCGTGAACCGTCCGAGCGCGATGTCCTTGTTCCGTCCGTGATAGTCCGACGATCCGGTGACGAACAACCCCAGGCGTTCAGCCATGTCGCGCATCAACCGGGCATCCGCGTCGCTGTGGTCCGGGTGATCCGCTTCGAGTCCGCCCAGGCCGATCTCCGCGAGTTCCTCGATGTGGTCGAGGGCCAGCAGGCGCCCGCGTGCGCGCGCACGAGCGTGCGCGATCACGGTGACACCGCCCGCGGCCGTCACCATCCGCACCGCGTCCGCGAGCGGCGTGTCCGCTTTCGACACGTAATAGCGGCCTCGCGGCGACAACAGTTCGGTGAATGCGTCTCCCACCGTCGCCACCACCCCGGCGTCGACGAGCGCACGGGCGAGATGCGGCCGGCCCGCCGCCGGCCCCGCCTGTGCGAGGACCGCGTCGACATCGATCGGGAGCCCGTCGTCGGCCATGCGCTCGGCCATCGTCCTGATCCGCGACACGCGCTCCCCGCGCAACCGCCCGAGTTCGACCACGAAGTCCGGGTCGTCCGGGTCGAACAGATACGCCAGCAGGTGCACCGCGACGGGCGCGCCATCCTCACCGCGCCCCGTGCACGACATCTCCATCCCGCGCACGAGTCGCAGTCCGGACGGCGTCGCCGCGGCCGCCTCGTCCCATCCGGTGGTGGTGTCGTGGTCGGTCAGTGCCACCACGTCCAGTCCTGCCTCGGCAGCCGCGCGAACCAGCGCGGACGGACTGTCCGTGCCGTCGGACGCGGTGGAGTGGGAATGCAGATCTATGCGCACGTCACCAGTCTGTCAGGTGTGGCGACTAACATGACGGCGCGACATCTCGTGCCGCTCGACCACAACGGAGGGAGGGAGACCATGGCGAACCTGCCCTCCCGATCGGATCGGCACATCTCGGTGGCACCACCCGAGGCGGCCGGGCCGCCCCCACCGGTGCCCACCGAACAGGCCGTGGTGGACTGCGCGGTCTATATCGACGGCCGGCGCGAACCGGGCAAGTACACACACTCCGAGGCGCTCGCCGAAGTGCGTCGCCGCGGAAACGGATTCGTGTGGCTCGGCCTGCACGAACCGGACGAACAGCAGATGACGAGCGTGGCCCGGACGTTCGGCCTGCACGAACTGATGGCGGAGGACGCGGTCCACGCGCACCAGCGCCCCAAACTCGAGCGTTACGACGACCTGTTGTTCCTGGTTCTGCGGACCGTGAGCTATATCGAGCACGAAAGCGTGACCACGACCAAGGACATCGTCGAAACCGGCGAGATCATGCTGTTCACCGGGCCGGACTTCATCATCAGCGTGCGACACGGCGACCATTCCGAACTCTCCCGGGTGCGCAGCCGGCTCGAGAAGAATCCGGCGCGGCTGATGCTCGGTCCCGCCGCGGTGCTGCACGCGATCGCCGACCACGTCGTCGATTCCTATCTCGCGGTCACCACCGCCGTGCAACCCGACGTCGACGATCTCGAAGAACTCGTCTTCACCCCCGACACACATATCGCGGTCGAACAGATCTACCTCCTCAAGCGCGAAATCGTGCAGTTGCGACGCGCGGTCGTCCCGCTCGCCGAACCGTTGCAGCTACTCATCCGGTCGCCGGGCAACCCTGTGCCGAAGGACGTGCGCCGCTACTTCCGTGACGTCGCCGACCACCACACCACCGTCTCCGACCGCATCGCCGCGTTCGACGAGACTCTCGGCACGCTGCTCGACGCGGCCATCGCGAAGGTCACCGTGCAACAGAACACAGATATGCGACGTATCTCGGCGTGGGTCGCGATCGCCGCGGTGCCTACGATGATCGCCGGTATCTACGGAATGAACTTCGACAAGATGCCCGAGTTGCACTGGGATTACGGCTATTTCCTCGTGTGGGGTGTCATCGTCGTCATCACTGTGGGACTGTTCGTCACGTTCCGACGCAACAAGTGGCTGTGACGACCGCACTTTTCGAACGCGGGCCGGGAAGTCCTGCGGCGCAGCACGACCGGGGCCGGATCGTCCTGGTCGTCGCCCTCGCGCTGATCGCTGCGCAGGTGGCACTCCGGACCGCGATCGCGGTCACGAGCGAGTTCTACTGGGACGACCTGATCCTCATCGGGCGGGCCGGCACCGAGTCGCTGCTGTCGGAGTCCTTCCTGCGGTACGACCACGACGGCCATCTCATGCCCGGCGCGTTTCTCGTCGCAGGGCTCGCCACCATGATCGCCCCGCTGCAGTGGTGGCCTGCCGCGGTGACTCTCGTGCTGGCGCAGGCACTCGCCTCGCTCGCGGTGCTCCGCGTGCTGTGGCTGTTGCTCGGTGCACGGCGCGCACTCTGGGCGCCTCTCCTGTTCTACCTGTTCACCCCGCTGACCCTGCCTGCGTTCGCATGGTGGGCGGCGGCACTCAATTCGCTACCGATGCAGGCGGCTCTCGCCTGGGTCGCGGGCGACGCCCTTCGGTACGCCCGCTCCGGCCGGCGCCGGTATCTCGTGAGCGGCGTACTCGTCACGGCCCTCGCGTTGATGTTCTTCGAGAAGGCGATCCTCGTTCCGTTCGTCGCGTTCACCGTGCTCGCCCTCACCTACCGCGTCGACGGGCAGCGCCGGCCGGTGCGGACCGCGTTGCGGCAGGCGGCACCGCTGTGGCTCGCCTCGGCGGTCGTGCTCGCGGTGTGGAGCGGTCTCTACGTCTCCACGGTCGAATCACGGTTCGGCGTACCGACCGCCGACATGGCGCTCGGATTGAGCCACCACGGCCTGTCGTACGGATTGCTCCCCTCCCTGGTCGGTGGCCCGTGGCAGTGGGACCGGTGGAACCCCGGACCGCCGTGGGCGGACCCACCGGTAGTGCTCGTCGTCGTGGCCTGGGCCGCGCTCGCCGTCGCGCTCGCATGGAGCCTGCGGACACGGCAGCGCACCGGATTCGTCTGGGCCGCGACCGGCGCATACGTCGCGGCATCGATGGTCGCGATGATCAGTACCCGATTCGGGCCCGGCACCACATACGAACTCGCCCAGACGCTGCGGTACTTCGCCGACTCCGCTGTCGTCGTCGCTGTCGCGGCCGCACTGATCCTGCGGGCGCCACCCCGGCCGGATGCGCCGGCGATCCCCACGACTGTGGTGCGGGCGGTCGCGGCCGTGGCCGCAGCAACGTTCGCCGTCGGTTCCCTGTGGTCCACAGTGACCTTCACCCGAAGCTGGACCGATAATCCGACCGGCGAGTACCTGGACAACGCTCGCTCCGGTCTGGTCTCCCGCCCGGACGTGGCCGTACTCGACCATCCGGTCTCGGTGTGGGTCCTCCTTCCCGTGACGTTTCCGCACAACCTGATGGGATCGGTGTTCGCCGCGCTCCCCGACCGGTCCGACATCGGCGACAGCACGACGGAACTACGCGTCCTCGACGAGGCGGGGGCACTCGTGCCCGCCGATCTGATGGCGGTGCGCTGGGTCGATCCGGGCCCCGAACCGGGATGCGGTCGTCACGTGGTGCCCGGCACCACCACGATGCTGCCGACCGGGCCGATGCTGGAAGCGACGTGGACCGTCCAGCTGAACTATCTGGCGTCGGCCGACGGCGAGATCGAGGTGGGTTTCCCGTCGCGGGAACCGGCTCGCGTCGAGGTCACCGAGGGTCCGGGCACGGTGTACGTGCGGGTGCCCGGCGGCGGCGACGGTCTACAGGTTCGCACCGCTACCCCCGGTATGAGCGTGTGCGTCGGTGCGGGGCCGGTGGGAGTGGTCGTACCGCGTTGACGCACCCGCATTCAGAAGCGGGCTTGCGCTCGCTTGGGGTCGCGGAGGTCGATGCCCGCCTCCGTCCACGCCTCGCGCAGTGCGTCCGCGCCGCGTAACCGCTTCCACGCCGCTTCGGTGCCGGTCAGCGGAATCGCATCGAAGAACCGCACCGGATCGGCCGGCTCGGGCAACACCA
This sequence comes from Rhodococcus sp. 7Tela_A2, assembly GCF_049311045.1. Classification (NCBI taxonomy): domain Bacteria; kingdom Bacillati; phylum Actinomycetota; class Actinomycetes; order Mycobacteriales; family Nocardiaceae; genus Rhodococcus; species Rhodococcus sp. 7Tela_A2. The sequence continues at coordinate 20,568 of NZ_JAXION010000004.1, forward strand.
GATCCGGCACGTCGCCGCTGCCGAGCAGCACCGCCGTGAACGGTGCACCCTCCCAGAGCGGCTCACCCAGATCGAGCAGGGCGTCGTCGGTCAGCACGACTCCCTCCACCGCCGGAAGCGCGGCGAGCAACGCGAGCGTGCGGTGCACCCCGGTCGTCAGGCCCTCCGCATTACGCAGACTCAGAACCAGTTCGGCACGCGGCCCACGATTGGGGTCCGCGACCATCTCCGTCGGGTCGCCCATGGGATGCCGGGAGCATCCCAACGTGGCGAACCGCAGAAGTCTGGTCTCGGGACTGCGGAACCGCAGCACATCGATGGGTTCGAGTCCCAGGAACGTCACCGACGCGGACTCCGGTTCCCCACCGCCGGGGCCGGAGAGGTGGGCGGTGAGATGGGCGCGGACTGCGTCGAGCACTGCGTCGGTCACCCCTGCAATCTAGTCTGCGCCCGCGACCGGGTGTCGGTCCGTGCCACTAGTGCGCCTCGGGCAGGATCCGGACCTCGCGGTCGTCTGCGCCCGGCGCCGAGAACTTCAGCAGGCGCATCCCTTCGGCCTCGATCGCCGACCGGTTCGCGTTGGTGAGACGGCGCCACGGCGTGACCTCGAGGACCGCCGAACGACGTGTCGTGGTGCGGCGGACCGACCCGGCGACCGTGCCGCCGACGAGAACGGCCGCGTGGACGATCCCGTTCTTCGTGACGAGCCGGCGGCGGTCGGCGTCGGACACCAGCCGGGTGCGGTCGGCGTGGGAGAGCAGCACGTTGTCGTACTGCGCGAGGATGCGAACCGGTGCCGGCGTCGCGGGATCGGGACGGGGAGCGTCCGGCAGGTCGAACAGTTCGACCCCGTTCTCGTCGCGGAAGACGGTGAGATCGGGCCGAAGCGCGTCGAAGATCTCGCCGAGACCCGTGAGCCCCGACCATGCCTGCGCGTCGCGTGCGCTCGCGGGGCCGAACGCCGCGAGGTACCGGCGTACGAGCGCGACAGGTTCCGGTGCGAGCGGAGGAAGGGATTCGCCGCCGCGCCCGACCCAATGGTCGAGAAGCGCGAGTCGCGGTAGACCCGATCGCCCCCACAGTCCGCGCGGAGGCACCTGCACCAGCGGTAGCAATCCGCGTACCGCGTAGGCGAGGGCACCGGGCTCGTAACCGGGGAAACGTTCTGCAAGCAGACGGCCCAGTTCCTGGCCGGTGCGCGGTTCGTGGCGGACCAGCTCTGCGGCGAACTCGGACAGTGCCGTGTGGTCGATGCCCGCGAGGCCCGCGGCGTGTTGCGTATCGGTGCGCAGCGCGCGCGTCAGCAGAGGCTGCATCCAGGACCGCAGCGCGAGGGCGTCGGGCGCTGTCACCGCGAAGACGGTGCCGCGCATCAGCGCGATGCGCACCACCTCGCGGGAGGCGATCAGATCCGACAATCGGTCGGGTGTGAATCCGCGTATCCGTGTCCACAACGCGAAATACGGTGGCTCGGGCGCCTGCGCCTGCAACCCGATCAGGTGCTCGAGCATCGCCGCGGTGGAAAGGTCGCTCCGCCCGAGCAGGTGCTGGCGGGCAAGGGTGGCGCGACCGAGTTCGCGAACGGTGAGGGTCCGGTTCGTCACGGGGTCGACTGTCGCACAGGTCTCCGACACGCAGGACGCCCCCGCTGCGGCCCAGCACCCGGTACCGTCGAGGAATGGCGCGCGACACCGGTTTTCCGGTTTCCGATGCCGGTGACGATTTCGCGCGGCAACGTCGCCGCGCCGAGTACGCCCGGCTGATCGCATGGCTGCGGCGCGAACCCGACGATGTCAACACCGTGTTGCCGTTCGACGAAGTCGTTCGTGCGCTCGGCAGGGTCGACGAGCGCCGACTCGGCCTGCAGATCATCGAGGTGTCGTCGATCGTCGGCAGCGTGGACCGCACCGACGACTTCGACCGGCGTTTCCGTCCCACGTCGGCGCGTCTGCGCGAACGCTGGGAGAGGATCGCTGTCGCACGGCGGCGAGGCGAGGCGATGCCGCCCATCTCCGTGTACCGGGTCGGCTCGTTGCATTTCGTGCAGGACGGGCACCACCGCGTGTCGATCGCCTACGCCCAGCACGACCGCACCATCGACGCGTACGTCACCGAGATCATCACCCGGATCTCCGCCGACGGGATCACCGGGCAGTCGGACCTCGTGCGCAAGGACCATTACCGGATGTTCTGCACGCGTGTGCCCCTGCCCGCCGACGCCGTTGACGCCGTGCGGGTCACGGACCCGTGGGACTACGCCGAACTGTCCGAAGCGGTGGAGGCGTGGGGGTTCCGTCTCATGCAGGACCTCGGTGAGTTTCTGACCCGCGAAGATGTCGCGCGGCGCTGGTACGAGGACGAGTTCGTGCCCGTGGTCGCGCTGGTCCGCGCCGCCGGCATGTTGCCGAACCGGACGGACGCCGAGGCATACCTCTGGATCGCGCGCGAACGCTATCGCCTCGTCCGCCGCCACGTGTGGAACGACGACATCGTGGAGACGTTGCGGCGACGCAATCCGCGGTGAGGGGGCGGGCGGGCCGGCCCCCGGGTGCTGGGGCGGGCGCGCCACGCGGGGGGGGGGGGGGGGGGGGCGGCCCCCGGGGTTGCGTCACTTCTGCAGCGTGACGTTCGTTCCCGTTTCCTGGTCGAACAGTGCGACTTTGGCCGGGTCGAACCACAAATCCACCGGCTTGTCCTTGGCGACCCCGGATTCGACCGGGAGTCGTGCCACCAGCGTGCCGCCCGCGAGATCGACCGAGGCCGTCGCGGCGGCGAGTTCGTCGAGTTCCTTCGACCGCACCTCGGGGCCTTCCACGGTGAAGTACGCGAACTTGTCCGACCCCATCGATTCGAGGACGTCCACATCGGCCGTGAAGGTCACGCCCTGTTCCCGTTGCGCGGGTTCGAGGAGCGCCGCGTCCTCGAAATGCTCGGGACGGATACCGAGCACCACGTCGCGGGAAGGATTGTGCTGCCGGACCATCTCCCACCGGTCGTCCGGGAGCGCGAAATCCCCGAAGGCGGAGCGTATCTTGCCCGACTCCAGTTGCCCCGAGGTGAAGTTCATCGCGGGTGAGCCGATGAACCCGGCCACGAACAGGTTCCGGGGATGGTCGTACAGGTCCTGCGGTGCACCCACCTGTTGCACGAGTCCGCTGCGCATGACCACCACTCGGTCACCGAGTGTCATCGCCTCGGTCTGGTCGTGCGTGACGTACACGGTGGTCGTGCCCAGCCTCTTCTGCAACCGGGCGATCTCCGTCCGCATCTGGACCCGGAGTTTCGCATCCAGGTTGGACAGCGGTTCGTCCATGAGGAACGCCTTGGGGTTGCGAACGATGGCTCGTCCCATGGCGACTCGCTGCCGTTGACCACCGGAGAGATTGGCGGGCTTGCGGTCGAGATGCTGGGTGAGATCGAGGATGCGGGCGGCCTCGTCGACCTTCTCCGCGATCTCGCTCTTCGGAAGCTTCGCCAAAGTCAATGGGAACTCGATGTTCTCGCGCACCGTCATGTGGGGATACAGGGCGTACGACTGGAACACCATCGCGATGTCGCGGTCCTTCGGAGCCTTCTCGTTGACGCGTTCACCCGCGATCCGCAGTTCACCGCTCGAAATGTCCTCGAGGCCGGCGATCATGTTCAGCGTCGTCGACTTTCCGCAACCGGACGGGCCCACGAGGATGATGAATTCGCCGTCCGCGATCGTCAGATCCACGTCGCGGACGGCTTTGGCGCCGTCAGGGTATTCCTTCGTCACCTTGTCGAGCACGATCTCGGCCATGACGCTCACCCCTTCACCGCGCCGGACGTCAGTCCGGCGACGATACGACGTTGGAAGATCAGTACGAACACGATGATCGGGATGGTGATGACCATCGCGGCAGCGGCGATGGAACCGGTCGGTTCCTCGAACTGCGAAGCACCGGTGAAGTTCGCGATCGCCGCAGGTGCCGTGATCGACCGCTCCGTCGATGTCAGCGAAATCGCGAACAGCAGGTCGTTCCAGCAGAAGATGAACACCAGAATCGCGGCGGTGATGATTCCCGGTGCAGCCAGTGGCGCGATCACCTTCCGGAACGCCTGCGCCGGGGTGGCGCCGTCCATCTTCGCTGCCTTCTCGAGTTCCCAGGGGATCTCCCGGAAGAAGGCCGAGAGCGTATAGATCGCGAGTGGGAGCGAGAAGGTGATGTACGGGATGATCAGCGCGGCCCAGGTGTCGAACAACCCGATGCTGCGCATGATCTCGAACAGCGGGCTGACCAGGGAGATCTGCGGGAACATCGCGATGAGCAGGGCGACCCCGACCAGCACCTTCTTGCCCGGGAAGTCCAGGCGGGCGACGGCGTACGCCGCCATCGTCCCGAGGATCACGGCGATGAACGTCGCGATCAGCCCGATCCCGATGGAGTTGATCAACGCGCTCGTGAACGCGTTGGTCTTGAAGATGCCCCGATAGTTGTCGAGGGTCCACTGCTGCGGGATGAAGTTGCCGTCCTGGATGGTGCCGGGCGGCTTGAACGACAGGCTGGCGATCCACAGCACCGGCACGAGCGCGTAGAGGAGCACGAGCACGTTGACCGCGGACCACGACACGGTCTTGTTGCGGGTATCCGCCATCGTCACCGCTTCCCTTCGTCCGACCCGGGCGCCGACGCACCGAACAACTTGATGAACACGAACGCGATGATGGCCACACACACGAAGATCAGCACGCTGATCGCAGATCCGATACCCAGGTTGAACGCCCTGAACAGGTTGTCGTAGCCGAGGATCGACAAGGAGCCGGTGCCGTTGGAGCCGCGCGTGAGCACGTAGATGTTGTCGAAGATCCGGAACGCGTCGAGTGTGCGGAACAGCAACGCGACGAGAATCGCCGGTTTCATCAGCGGCACGATGATGCGGATCAGCCTGGTCCACGCTCCCGCGCCGTCCACCTGCGCGGCCTTGAGCAGGTCGTCGGGAACCAGGGCGAGCCCTGCGAGCAGTAGCAACGCCATGAACGGTGTGGTCTTCCAGACCTCCGCGAGCACGATGATCGCCAGCGACGGGAGTTGGTCGGTGAGCGGCGCACTGCCGTCCGGCAACAGGTTCGCAAGGTACCCGGTTCCCGGCGTCCACGCGTAGTACCAGCTGTAGGCGGCCGCGACGGTGACGATGCCGTACGGGATGAGCACGACGGTGCGTACCAGTCCCTTGCCGAGGATCGTGCGCTGCATGACGAGAGCGATTGCCAGGCCGAGGACGAACTCGATCGCCACCGAGACCACGGTGATCCCCAGCGTGACGAAGAACGCCTGCCACCAGAACCCGTCGGTGAGCACGTCGACATAGTTCGACAGGCCGACGAACGTCCGGTCGTCGGGGAAGCGAAGGTCGTAACGCTGCAAGCTCAGCCACACGGCGTAGGCGACCGGGTAGGCCGTCACCGCGACCATCACCAGAGCGGCCGGCGCGACGAGCCAGAGACCGAGGCGCCGCTCTGCCTTCTTCCCTTCGGACAGAGCAACTTTCGCCGGGCGAGCGCTGTCGTCCTGCTCGTCGCTCTGTTTCTGCGATTCGACTGCCGTCACGGAACCAGCCCTTCCGAGTTGACCGCCTTGCGGACCTGTTCGGCGAGTTCGCCGACGGTCTTCGGCGGGTCGATCCGGTCCACCGGGTTGAGGATGGAGGTCACCAGCGTCGAAATACTCTGGTATGCAGGCGAAGCGGGGCGTACGGCCGCGTTCTCGAGACTGGCCCGCACCTCCCGCCACGCCGGATACGCCTCCTGGAAAACCGGGTCGTCGTACAGCACTTCCAGAGTCGGCGGTACGCCACCGCCGATGGCGTTGTTGCGCTGATTCTCTTCGTTGCGCAGGCACGTCATCGCCTCGAAGGCGAGGTCGGGATGAGTGCTCGTCCGCGCCACGGCGATGTTGAATCCACCGATCGTGACCTTTGCCGGCTCACCCGGAATCACGGACGGGTACGGCGCCGGAAGGAAGTTCTGCTCCCCGTCGACGGTGAGGACCGTGTTGCCGGTGTTCTCGGTGGTGACATTGCCGTTCTCGTCGATGAACGGCAGGTCGGCGGCATTCTCGAGGATCCCGGGAAGCACGAACGGCCAGTTCACTTCGAACGCCGTGCGGCCGCTCTCCATCCCCAGGCGCACTGCCGCTTCGTCGGCCTGGTTCAGGGAGGGGTCGACTCCCGGCGCGGTCGCCACCCTTTTCATGATGTCGAGTGCGGTCTCCGCCGCATCGCCGTCCTCGAGTGTGACGGTGGTGCCGTCGTCAGCGACGACGGACCCCCCGGCGCTGGCAAGAAGGGTGTTGAACCACACCATGAGACCTTCGTACTGGCGTCCCGTGACCCCGATCCAGCTCGGTAGCCCCTCCTCGGCGAGGCCGCTCGCGATCTCGATCATTTCGTCCCATGTCTGCGGCGGCTGCCCGTCCGGCATCAGATCCTGGCGGTACCAGAGCAGTTGGGTGTTGGTGTTGAGCGGTGCGGCGTAGAGGACGTCCTGCCAGGTGGCCGATTCCAGAGGCCCTCGGAGGGTCCCTTCGGTCACGTCGGCCGCAATGTCGGGAGGAAGCGGTAGAGCCCATCCCGCTTCGGCGAACTCGGCCGTCCAGACCACGTCGAGCGTCATCAGGTCCAGACTCGCATCGCCGCCGGTGAGCCGTCTCGCCAGCTGCAGGCGCTGGTCGTCTGCATTCTTCGGCAGCGTCCGCTGCTCGACCGTGTAGCGCCCCTGTGCCTGCTCGGTGCACACGGCCGCTGCCTGCGCGTACTGCTCGGCACCGTCCGCTGCCGTGTAGAAACTCAGGACGGTACCGCTGCTGCTGTTTCCGCAGGCCGTCAGACCGGCTCCGACAAGCACAGCAACGGCGCCGGCCGTGACGTGCCTTGCCCACTTCCGTCGCATACCGCCTCCGCCCGCACTGCCGAGACAGTGACTTGTGTCACCGAAATCGACAATATCGCTTGGGGTCGCACAAGCGGAGCAAAACGGGCTTTGGGCGCATGCCGCCGGGAGGGAGGTGCGGGAGGCTCAGAAAGAAGTACCGGCGAACGGTGCCGGGACCCATCCGAAGAGCCGGTCCGCGACCGGCACCGCGTCCGCGTGCCGAACCTCGATCCGGCCCGCCGCGGCCAACGTGCGACAGGCGACGCCGCCCAGCAGGAGCGACCCCAGCTCGGCCACACCGATCCGCAGATCGGCCTGCCCGTCGCTACGCGCCGCGCCGTCGGCGGAGATCGTGTACGTACCCTCGTTCTCCGGGAACATCGGGTCGACGACGCCGAGCGTCACCGTCCCGTCTCCCGTATAGACGCGGGACGCCAGTGCCCGCTCCACGTCGAGCACCCGCAGCCACGTCTCGTCCTCGATCGACCGGGTGCGTACCGCACGGTGGTCGCGCAGAAGCCAGGGCATCGGATCGTCCGTGGGCAGTTCGGCGAATCTCACGCGGGCGACGAGGTCGAGGCCGAGCAAGAAGCGCACGAGGCCGGCGTGCGCTTCCACGGACGGTGCGAAGAAATCGTCGACGACGATCGTGGGGGTCTCGCTGGTGAACCAGTCGTGCGGGTCGGCGGTGCTGGGGCGGTAGCGCACGAACCCGTCCTCGTGTCCGGGTTGCCCGTGAACAGCAACGTAACGGGCCCCCGAGGTCGACTGCGCACGCATTCTCTGGGAGTTCCACCACTGCGACCACCGTTCGAGAGTGCCCGGACGAAGGGGAAGGTGGCGGGAGTGAATGTGCGGCAACAGATCCCATGCCTCCGATCCGGTCAGCAGCCGAACGGGGCCGCCTTCCGGCGCACCGGGCCGGAAGGCCGCCCGGCGCAGGTCCACCTCGGACTCCACCGACCACGAGGCGATCCCGTACCCGAACCTGCCGTAGATCGTCGCCTCGGAGGCCCGAAGTGTCGCCACCACGTCGCCGCGGGTACGCGCGTCGCGCAGTTGCTGCCGGACGAGCGCAGTGACGACTCCCCGGCGTGTGTGGGTGGGCAGCACGCCGATGTGGGTGACGGCGGCGTGGGCTACCCGCGCGCCGCCGGGAAGGACGATCTCCCCCGAGAACGCATCGACCGTGCCGGCGAGGACACCGTCCACGAACGCTCCGAAGGTACGGCCGGGTTCGAGATAGTCGTGGATCGTCCCGTCGGGATAGGTCGGTGCCGGCAGTCCCACCATCGCTGTCCGGAACAATGCCATCGCCTGCACCAGTTCGGCCTCCGACTCGAGGACCCGCACCTGCGGCTCTGCGTTTTCACCCATCCCGGGACCCTAGCCCGCGCCGGCTCCTCCCCGCGACCGGGTATTCGGCCTGCGGCACGGACGCGTCGGCACCGCAGCGGTGTCTCATCACCGTGTCGCGTTCTGCAAGCGAACGAGTTTCGTCTCGGCGGCGGACGCCACCCGCTCCGCAGACGTCACTTCCTTCTTTGCGCGGGCCACGGCTCGTCGTGCGAACTGCCGTTGCTGCTCGGCATGGTCGAGTTTCCGGCGCAGGTCGGCGACCTCTCGTTCGGATCGTTCGAGCTCGGCATCGGCGTCCCCGGCCGCAGATCGCGCCTGCTCGGCCGACGCACGCGCCGACTCCACCTCTGCTGCGACCGCGTCGACTTCCGCCTGTCGTGCCTCACGTTCCGCCTTGTCGCGTGCGGCTTTCTCGGCCGTCTCGCGCACGCCGGCGCTCCGGCCGCGTTTCGATGCGGCGGTCCGTTTCCCGGAGGTCCTGGGCCGCTCGGGCGCGGGCGCCTCCGGCGTGTCGTCGTCGGAGGTCTCGGGCACGAGCGTCAACGGCACAGCGGACAGGTCACCGAACCCGCTGTGCTCGACTATCGACGAGAGTCTTCCCGCGCGGACCTCGTCGGCCACCTCGGGATCGGCGAGCGCGGCGTTGAGCGTCTGGCTCACTTCCCTGAGGGCGCCCTCGGTGGCGCGGCGTCCGTGGTCGTCCGCGAGGTCGGCCGCCGCCTTCTCGAGCGCTGCCACCACCTTGCGCCGCTGCGCCGACAGTGCACGCATGTCGCTGCCGGACAGCCGCCGTTGCGCGGTGCGCAGTGCGTCACCGAGATCGAAAAGTGCTGCGAGTTCGTCCCCGCGTTCGCGTGCGAGCAGATTGACCATCCACGCCGCCACCGTCGGCTTCCGGAGCCTGCCGATAGCGGCGGTGAGTTCACGGTCGCCCGCCCGGCGGGCTTCCGCCGCACATTCGTCGCGGGCGGAGACGAAGTCACCGGGATCGAGACCGTAGAGCCTGTCGGCCACCGAATCGAGATCGGGCATACGACCGACACTAGTGGCGCGGGCCGGGCCCGTGCCGCCCACCTCGCCCCCCGGCCCGCACCGAGGGTTACAGCGCGAGCTTGGCGAGCAGGTCGCGGGCCTGCTCGGCCGTCCTCGGCTTGCACAGCACGTCGTACCGCCCCGCGACGAGTTGCATCGTCGACGAGAAATCGCGCTGCCCACGGGTCGCGGCGTACGGGATGGAGGCCGAGATCAGGCCGAAGATGATGCCGCCCACGAGACCGACCAGCAGCGGGCCGAGGAAGTCGGTGGAGAAGATGCCCAGCAGCAAACCGAAGAACACACCGAGCCAGGCGCCGGAGACGATTCCGCCCCCGATGACCTTCGGCCACGTCAGCCGTCCGGTGACCCGTTCGACCTGCATGAGATCCACCCCGACGATCGTGACGTCCTCGACGGAGAAGTTCTGATCGGACAGGTGGTCGACGGCGCGCTGCGCCTCGGCGTAGGTCGTGTACGACCCGACCGGCCAGCCGGTCGGGGGTTCCGGAAGGCCCGGCACCTGACGGCCGCCAGGTCCGATGGGGTTGGTCATGAGTATTCGGCTCCTTCTCGATGGCCGCGTGCCGTCTTCACCGGCACGCCCGCTGTCCATTCTGCCCGGACCGCGGGCGAGAACACGATTACTCGCCGCGGGGAGGCTCGAACGTTTCGGTGCGAGACATCCCTGCCGCTCGCCCCTTGGCCGAGATGACGAGTGCCATCTTGCGGCTGGCTTCGTCGATCATCTCGTCGCCGAGCATCGCGGCACCGCGCGCTCCGCCTTCCGCCGAGGTGTGCCATTCGTACGCGTCGAGGATCATCTCGGCCTTGTCGTAGTCCTGCTGCCGCGGGCTGAAAACCTCGTTCGCGGCATCGATCTGACTCGGGTGCAGTACCCATTTTCCGTCGAAACCGAGCGCGGCGGTCCGTTGTGCGGAACGACGGAACGCGTCGACGTCACGGATCTGGAGGTACGGGCCGTCGATGGCCTGCAGGCCGTGAGCGCGCGCCGCCATCAGGATCGTCATGAGGATGTGGTGGTACGCGTCGCCACGGTCGTACCCGTCGGGCTGCTCCCCCACCACAAGCGTGCGCATGTTGATGCTCGCCATGAAATCCGCGGGCCCGAACACGAGTGTCTGTACGCGCGGACTCGCAGTGGCGATCGCGTCGATGTTGGTCAAGCCGAGAGCGTTCTCGATCTGGGGTTCGATGCCGATGCGCCCGACCTCGAGTCCGTGCGCCTTCTCCACCTGCGTGAGCAGGAGATCGAGCGCGTGGACATGGCTCGCGTCAGGCACTTTCGGCAGCAGAATCGCGTCCAGATGTGCACCGGCGCCCCCGACCACTTCGGCGACGTCGAGGTACGTCGAATCGGTGGTCCAGTCGTTGACCCGGACAACCTTGAGCTGGTCTCCCCACCCGTCCTCGTTGAGCGCTTCGACGATCGTCGTGCGGGCCTCGGCCTTGGCGAGCGGCGACACCGCGTCTTCCAGATCGAGGAAGATCTCGTCGGCGGGCAGACCCTTGGCTTTGTCGATCATCTTGCGGCTGCTACCCGGAACCGCGAGTACCGACCGCCGGGGCCTGAAAGAGAACGACATGACCGCACAGACCTCCACGTTCGGAAACGACACGAGCCACGGGCCCCCGGCCCGATGGCGGTGCTCATGCTACCGCTGCGGAGACCGGCGTTCGGGACCACAGAGATCGGCGTTCGGGGACCGCGAATGCGCCCTCACGTGTCGCGGCGGGAATCGTTCCCTACTGCGAATCGCTCGTGGTACCGGCGCGACGCCTCTTCCAGGACGGCACGACCCAGTCGTGCGAGTGGACGGATGTCGGTCAGCAGCGGCTCGTGATCGGGTCCCCGGCCCACGACCGTTCCTTCCAGCAACCACGCGAATCTGCCGTCCTCTTCACCGAGTTCGCCGTACTTGCAGATTCGGCGCGCCAGCCAATCCTCCAGCGGTCCCGGCCACCACGGTTCCGGGGCGAGGGTGGTCACGGACAAGCCGGGCAACGTGACACCGGCTTCGTAGTCCCGGCTCGGGCCCGCAGCCTCGTCGGCGGCGGGACCTTTGGAGTACCGGACATGGATATCCAGGTTTCCCGCGACGAAGTCGGCGACCTCCCGCAAGCTCGAGAGGAGCGGGATTCCGCCTGGGACAGAGTGCGTTTCACTCAGAGTGCTGCTCATGACGTTCTCCGGATCGATCCCGAACTCCCGGGAAGCACGTCCGTCGGCGGGCCGGCCCCGTACCGCGGCCCGCTGACAAACAAACCTTCCCGCGTCTAGACGGCGGCGCGGCGGCGCGGCGGCAGCAGCACCCCGAGTGCGATCATCGCGACCGCGAGCACGAAGTGCAGCCAATCGTCCGCCGTGTTGAGCGGCACGAAGTTCGCTGCGCTGTCCTTGTCGATCAGGAGGCCGTAGATCCACAGGACTGCGTAGATGACACCGCCACCGATGAGATACGCCTTGGCGCCGGAGATCGTCCGGCCCAAGGCCAGTCCGGCGACACCGAAGAGCAGATGCACGATGTTGTGGAGAATCGACACTTCGAAGATTCCGAGCAGCATTGCTCCGGAATGGTGGCCTGCGAAGGTCATGGTGTCGTAGTCGGTGGTGACTCCCGGGATGAACCCGAGGATCCCCACCAGCAGAAACACCACGCCGAAAACCATTGCGGCAAGCTGGACCGGCGTTCGATTCGCTCGCATTACACGTTCGGCCATGGCCGTCCTTTCTCCATCACGAAGGAATGAGACGTGCACGGGCTACCCCTCGTCCGCTGCATGAAACCGGCGACGTGCATCGGTTTTCCCGATCGATGCCGACGCACGGGAAGCCGGGGCGACGATGCGTACGATGACTACGGTTCATGCGGCCCACCGCGAACGTCCGTCCGCAGTGGCCGAGAGGCCCTGGACGGTGTGTCCGCACCGCCCGGGGCCGCTTTTATGCTGAGCTCCGCGCGGCACCGATACGGTTGGGAGTGACCTCTTGGCAGCAGTGAGCAAGGTCTTCGTCGCAAGGCTCACGGGTCTGGTAGTTCTCGGGCCCGACGGGGAATCCGTGGGCCGCGTGCGCGACGTGGTCCTCACGATCCGCGTCGGTCGTCAAGCACCACGCGTCCTGGGACTCGTCGTGGAGTTGCCCACGCGAAAACGCATCTTCGTCCCGATGCTGCGAGTCACGGCCATCGAACCGGGATCGGTCACGCTCGTGACCGGCAACGTCAGTCTGCGCCGGTTCACGCAGCGCCCCTCCGAGGTGCTGGCACTGGCACAGGTGCTCGACTCGAAAGTGCGCGTCGACGACCCGGAACTGCCCGACCTGATCGGTGTGGACACCGTGGTCGTGGACCTCGGCATCGAGCTCACGCGCACCCGGGACTGGGTGGTCGCGCGGGTTGCGGTGCGCCGGCATCGCGGCCGGCTCGCGCGGCGTGCCCCCATCCACATCGTGGAATGGCCGCACGTCCACGGTCTGACGCAGCAGGCGCTGTCCCTGCCCGGCCAGGGTGTCGCGCAACTGCTCATGCAGTTCGAGGACATGCGGCCCGCCGATGTCGCCAATTCGTTGCGCGATCTGCCCGCCAAACGGCGCACGGAAGTCGCAGTGGCCCTCGACGACGAGAGGCTCGCCGACATCGTGCAGGAACTCCCGTCCGACGACCAGACGGAGTTGCTCACCGAACTGGGTGTCGACCGTGCGGTGTCGGTGCTCGAAGCGATGGATCCCGACGACGCCGCCGACCTTCTCGGCGAGTTGCCCGAAACGGATGCGGAGTCGTTCCTGCAGCGGATGGACCCGGAGGACTCCGAGCCGGTGCGGCGCCTGCTCGAACACTCCCCCGACACCGCCGGTGGTCTGATGACCCCCGAGCCGGTCACACTCAGTCCCGCGACGACCGTCGCGGAAGCACTGGCGCGGGCACGGCACCCGGACCTCACTCCGGCGCTCGCCTCGATGATCTTCGTGGTGCGGCCACCGACCGCGACACCCACCGGCAAGTATCTGGGCTGCGTCCATCTGCAACGATTACTGCGCGAGCCCCCGGCGACTCTGATCGGCGGCATCATCGACAACGATCTGCCGCGCCTGGATCCCGGGGACGCGCTGACGACCGTCACCCGCTACTTCGCGACCTACAACCTCGTGTGCGGTCCGGTGGTCGACGACGAGCAGCACCTGCTCGGGGCGGTGAGCGTGGACGACGTGCTCGACCATCTGTTGCCCGAGGACTGGCGTGACGAGGAGACCGAAGGATGAGTGACCGACTCTCGCAGGGCCGATCGCGTCTCGAGACACCGCAGTCGTCCCGGTTCCGCTGGAACTTCGATGTGGAGGCAGTAGGACGGGTCAGCGAACGCGTCGCGCGTTTCCTCGGCACCGGGCGGTATCTGGCGATCCAGACCATTTTCGTGGTGGTGTGGATCGCCCTCAACATGACCGCGGTCGTCGGGCGATGGGACCCCTACCCGTTCATCCTGCTCAATCTCGCGTTCTCGACCCAGGCTGCGTATGCCGCACCGCTGATCCTTCTGGCTCAGAACCGGCAGGAGAACCGCGACCGGGTGTCTCTCGAGGAGGACCGGGCCCGGGCCGAGCAGACGAAGGCCGACACGGAGTTCCTCGCACGGGAACTCGCTGCTCTGCGCCTCGCGGTGGGCGAGGTGGCGACCCGCGACTACCTGCGGCGAGAACTCGACGATCTCCGGTCGCTGCTCGTCGACGAGGACGAGGACGACGCGGCATCCGGTTCCGGAAAGGGACGCACGCCCAGGCGCTGACACCCGGAATTACACATAAGCCGACCCGGTTATGTAACGTTCGTCACAACACCAACCGATGTGGCAGACGGATACAGAAGGGGGCGGTCGGGTGCGTTGGACGGCGACATTGGCGATTCCGGTGATCGTGGCGGCCGGACTGGCTGCGACCGCATCGTCGGCAGCACCGAGCGTCGCCGAGAACGTACCGGAGCCTGCTGCGGCCGCGCTGACGGCTCCCGCTACCGCCGTCGGCCTCGTACCTGCCGAACCCGCGTCGCCGATCACGTTCCGCACCCCGGGCGAACCGTCCGATCCGGTGCTCCAGCGCCCACCAGCGGCACCCGCCGGGGCAGTCCCCTCCGTATTCGGTGAGGGTCCGGCCGCAATTCCCGAACTCGTCTACTACGCGTACCGGGCCGCGGAAATGCAGATGGCCGTGGACAGTCCGGAATGCGGAATGCCGTGGCACCTGCTCGCCGCGCTCGGGCGCCTCGCGTCCCAGCACGCCGACGGTGGACGCACAGACATCCTCGGCACGCTGACCACGCCCGTCGTCGCACCCACCGGAGCCCTCGGCCCGATGCTGCTCCCCGCCGCTGCCTGGGAGCAGCATCGCGCGGACGGGAACGCAGACGGAAACGCCGACGCCCAGAACGTGTTCGACGCCACACTGGCCGCGAGCGCCTGGATGTGCGCGGACGGCGCCCGGCTTCGCGAACCGGACGGGGAGGCGCGCGCGGTCGCACTGTTCAACGGATCGCCCGAGTTTCTCGCGAACGTGCGCGAGTGGTCGGCTACGTATGCCAAGGGCGCCGAAGTCGCCGAGTCCGCCTTGGCGCCGGCTCCGGCGCGGCCCCTTCCGGCCGCCTCCGACATCGCCGCTCCGGCACCCGTTCCGGCCCCGCAGAGCGCTCCCGGCGACCCGGCCGCAGCAGACGAGACCGGCGAGCCCGGAGGCGACGCTCCGGCGCCGGCCCTTCCGCCCTTGCCGCAGTTGCCCGAGCTTCCGCCGGTTCCCTGCCTCGTACCCGCCTTCTGCGAATGACCCCGTAACGGGGCACTGCCTGTACCGAGACACTGCCCGTAGCGACGCACTGCCTGTACCGAGACACTGCCCGTAGCGACGCACTGCCCGTACCGAGACACTGCCCGTAGCAAGACACTGCCCGGCGGACCTGCTGCCGGGGGCGTGCAGGTACCCAGCGCGGCCCGAGGCGACACGCCGCCCATATTATGACGCGGGACACACTTGGATCACCGCGGAGCCACCTCAACGGCACAAACCCCTCTGGCATACCCCTAAACCAGGCGTTACATCACGTTTAAATAACGGAACGGCTACGAACCGTGTACTGTCAGCCCCGTAAATAACGGAGGCATCTCGGGTTCGAGATTCGCCCGAGGGAGGTACGAGTGGGCCGGCACGCCAGACCGACGGATTCCAAGATCCGCCGCAATTCAGTGATCGCGATGACAGGTTTGGTACCGGTAGGCCTCGTCGCCGCCGCCGCGACAACTGCGGGTGCGTCACCGCGTGCGCTGCTCGGAGTCCACCAGGACGCCCAGGCGACCACGATGGGGAACGCAGTCCCCGAGACGCTCCCCCAGGTCCCCGAAGCCGTATCCGTGGCGCAGTCCATCATGCTCGAGCCCGCCCCGGCACCGGCGCTGGCACCGAAGTCCGCATCCCAGCCGGCGCCCGCACCCGAAACGAAGGTGCTTACCGAGGGGCCTCTCGGTATCCCCGGCATCAACTTCGACGCATACCGCAATGCCGAGCGCATCCTGTCCGAGGAGAACCCGGGCTGCGGGATGTACTGGACACTGCTCGCCGGTATCGGCAAGGTCGAATCCGGTCATGCCAACGGCGGCAAGGCAGACGAGAAGGGCAACCTCTTCGAACCGGTGATCGGCCTGCCCCTCGACGGCAGCCTCCCGGGCCAGGCCACCATCGCGGACACCGACGGCGGCGTTCTGGACGGCGACGCCGTGTACGACCGCGCCGTGGGGCCCATGCAGTTCATCCCCACGACCTGGAATCAGTACGCGGGCGACGGCGACGGCGACGGCGTTGCCGACCCGCAGAACCTCTACGACTCGACGCTCACGACCGCGCGGTACCTGTGCGACGGTGGCCTCGACATGCACAACCTCGGCCATGCGACGAAGGCGATCCACCGGTACAACAACTCGATGGCCTACGTCGCCAACGTGCTTGCGTGGTCGGCGGCCTACTCGACCGGTGTGACGCCGAGTCCGGCCGACCTGCCGCGCATCCACTGACAGGCACCCACCTACCATGGGCGTCATGGCAGTCAGTGAGTCCGACGTCCGCAGTGCACTCGCCCGGGTACAGGATCCCGAGATCCGGAAACCCATCACCGATCTCGGCATGGTCAAGAGCATCGAGATCCGCGACGACAGCAGCGTCGATATCGAGGTGTACCTGACCACCTCGGGATGCCCGATGCGCACCGAGATCACCGATCGCGTCACCAAGGCGGTCGCCGACGTGGCGGGAGTCGGCCCGGTCCGCGTCACCCTCGACGTGATGAACGACGAGCAGCGCACCGAACTACGCAAGTCCCTCCGCGGTGACTCCGCCGAGCCCGTCATCCCGTTCGCCCAGCCCGGATCGCTGACCCGCGTGTATGCGGTCGCGTCCGGTAAGGGAGGCGTCGGCAAGTCGTCGGTCACCGTGAACCTCGCGGCGGCACTGGCCGCACGCGGCCTGTCGGTCGGTGTCCTCGACGCCGACATCTACGGCCACTCGATCCCCCGCATGCTGGGCACCTCCGCGAAGCCGACACAGGTCGAGCGGATGATCATGCCGCCGGTCGCGCACGACGTGAAGATGATCTCGATCGCGCAGTTCACCGAGGGCAACACCCCGGTCGTGTGGCGCGGCCCGATGCTGCACCGCGCGCTCCAGCAGTTCCTCGCGGACGTGTTCTGGGGCGACCTCGACGTGCTCCTTCTCGACCTGCCCCCGGGCACCGGTGACGTGGCGATCTCGGTGGCCCAGCTGATCCCGGGTGCCGAGATCCTGGTCGTGACGACCCCGCAGCAGGCCGCGGCCGAGGTGGCCGAGCGTGCAGGCTCGATCGCCTTGCAGACGCGCCAGCGCATCGCGGGCGTCGTGGAGAACATGTCGTGGCTCGAACTGCCGGACGGGACGCGCATGGACGTGTTCGGCACCGGTGGCGGCCAGGCCGTCGCGGAGCGTCTCACCCGCGCCGTCGGGGCCACAGTGCCCCTGCTGGGCCAGATCCCGCTCGACCCCGCCGTCCGTGAGTCCGGTGACGCCGGAACGCCGATCGTGCTGTCGGCTCCGGAGTCGGCGCCTGCGATCGCGATGTCGGAGATCGCCGACAAGCTCGCGGTGCGCAAGCGTGGACTGGCCGGCATGTCGCTGGGAATCGACACCACCCGGCACCTGTAAACGCACACGGTCGCCCCCCCCGCGGTTCGGCCCGCCGGGGAAGAACCGGGCCGGGGAACTCAGGCGGAGTGACGACTCACGTCGCGTCCGGATCGATCGGGGGCCTCTCGTCGCGTGCGAGGGGCTTCGTCAGGTTGGGCGTCGAGGGCGACGATCCGTTTGCCGGCGCACCCGGTGTCTTGCCCATGTCGTTGAACAGAGAACCGTCACCGTCGAGCAGGTGCTTGGTGATGACGGCCTTGGGGGTCATGCCGCGGAGTTGGTTGAGTTCGGCGAGCGGCTGACGGAAATCGTCGAACTCCGGACCCAGCTCTTCCTTCAGCTGATCCCGTGCGCCCGAGGCGTAATCGCGCACCTGTCGCAGTGACTTGGTCACCCACGAGACAGCACCTGGCAGCCTCTCGGGACCGAGCACCACGAGGGCCGCCACGAGGAGGACTACGAATTCACCCCAACCGATGTTGCCGAACACGGGTCAAGACTACGTGTTTCCCGCCGGAATTCAGCGCGAGCGGGCTCAACTCACACCGGAAGCACCTCCGGAACCGGTACGTCAGTCCGATTCCGGGGTGACCTCGATGTCCACGAGGCGTCCGCTCCGGACGATCTGGACGGTCACGGGCTGGTCGATCTCCTGAGCGTGCACCGCGACCACGAGCTCGTCGGCGGTGGTGACCTCGCGGTCGCCGACCCGCACGATCACGTCGCCCTCGACGATTCCCGCACGCTGTGCCGGGCTGTTGCTCTGGACGTTCGCGACCTCTGCCCCGCTGGCGACCTCGTTGACCACCGAGCGGGCATTGACACCGATCTCCGGATGGCGCATCTCACCGTTGCGGATGAGTTCCCCCGCCACTTCGGTCACGTCGTCGATGGGGATTGCGAAGCCGAGACCGACGGACCCGCCGGTTTCGGACTTGATCGCGGAGTTGATGCCGATGACGCGACCTTCGATGTCGACGAGCGGCCCACCGGAGTTACCCGGATTGATAGAGGCATCGGTCTGGACCGCGTCGATCACGGCGTCGGTGTCGGTGCCCTGGCCGCTCAGCCGCATGGGCCGGTGCAGCGCGCTGACGATGCCGCGGGTGACGGTCTTGCTCAGGCCGAGCGGGGAACCCACGGCGACGACGTCCTCACCGACCTGCACGTCCTCGGATCGCCCGAGTTCGGCCACGACCAGGTTGTCGACGTCCTTGACCGCAAGTACCGCCAGATCCGTCTTGATGTCGCGTCCCACGACCGTCGCGGGGACCTTGGTGCCGTCGTCGAAAGTGACCTGAACCTTCGCGTCGGGATTGGTCGCCGCCATGGAGATGACGTGGTTGTTGGTGACGATGTATCCGGCCCCGTCGATGACGACGCCGGAGCCTGTTCCTGCCTCTTCACCCATGGTGACCTGAATGGACACGACCGACGGCAGAACGGCGTCGGCAACCTGCGCGACGGTCCCGGCGGGCACTTCCCCGTCCGACGCGACCTGAGACAGCGACACGCCTCGGCTGGTGAGTGAGCCGTTGTCGGACGTCACCACCGCCACGGCCAGCCCGCCGACGACCGCGATCGCGAGTGCGAGCGCTGCGAGGGAGACCAGGGCGCGGGGCTCGACGCGACGGTCGAACAGGACCTCACGCAGAGTCAGCTTGGGGGCCGGCGGCAGATCCTCTTCGTCCTCCGCTTCGAGCGGCGCACCGAGCCGGACGGCGGAGTCGGGGTCGCGCCACGGGTCGGACGGGACCGGCTCGTCCCCGGAGCCGTCGTCGGGTGTGGAGGGCGGCCGCTGCAGCGTCTCGTCCGCCGCGTCCGGCTTTCCGTATGCCTCGGCGAGGATGGCGTCGGTCGGCGGGGCGTGCCGGATTTCGGGTTCGGACGCCCGCGCGCCGGGTGTCGTCCCGAAGGGGCCCTCGGTACCGGCCGGTCGCCCGAAGACGCGCTCGGCGGCGGGGTCCACCCTGGGCCGGTACACCGGTCGCGGGTCGAGACGCGGCGCGTCGGCGGGGCGCTCGATGGCGCCGTTCGCCTGTTCCTGCCTTCCGGACGAGGCGTCCGGAAGGTCGGTGTCGTCGCTCGCGCGTCGGCCGTTGTGCTCCACAGAATCCGCGGTCACGCGTACCCGTCTCCCCCGTGTAGGTCCGTCACAGAGCCCAGTATCACCGATGGCCTCGGGTGCCCTGTGATCGACCGGTCTCCGACCGGCCGGGCTGTGGTGACCTTCCTGCCGATCACCGCCTGCGACGGATCGCCCATCGCCGCGCTGCGAACCACGCCTCGGACTGCGCTGCGTCGACCTCGGGGGCCTTTGCGCCGTTCCGGGTCCGATCCGCTCCGGGGACGTCGAAGAGGTGGCTGGGGATGCTGCAGAGTGCGCCCCGGAGGGAACTCGACATCTCGGGTGCGTCCTCGGCGGCGGCACGCAGGGCGCGACGGGCCTGCTGCTGCGCCTCGACCTCGGCCGCGCACTCGGGGCATTCCGCCAGATGCTGTGCAGCCCGAAGGTACGGCGCCATCCGGAGTTCGCCGTCGACGTACGCGGCAACCGCCTCGCTAGCCAAGTGCTCCGTGGAACCGAACCTGCGAGGTGGCTGCACCATCGTCATCAAAACCTCCCGGCGGCTACCCCGCATCGACGCGAACGACTTCGGCCTTCCCATTCTCGCGCAGGTACTCGCGGAGTGCCTGGCGACCTCGGTGGATGCGACTGCGCACCGTCCCGAGTTTCACCCCCAGTGTGGCACCGATTTCTTCGTAGGACAGACCTTCGATGTCACAGAGCACCACCGCTGCGCGGTACTCCGGACCGAGCGAATCCAGGGCGGATTGCAGGTCGGCGCCGAGTCGCGCGTCGTGGTAGATCTCCTCGGGGTTCGGCCCTTTGGCCGGGACCCGATCGTAGTCCTCCGGCAGCGCTTCCATCCGGATGCGGTTCCGGCGACGCACCATGTCGAGGAAAAGGTTGGTCGTGATGCGGTGGAGCCAGCCCTCGAACGTGCCGGGCTGGTAGTCCTGCAGTGAACGGAAGACACGGATGAACGTGTCCTGGGTGAGGTCTTCGGCGTCCTGTGCGTTACCCGAGAGCCGGTAGGCCAGCCGATAGACGCGGTCGCCGTGCTCGCGGACGAGTTCGTCCCACGAGGGCATGGACGCACGATCTCCCGTCGCGTCGAACACCGCGGTTCCGCTCAGGTCTTCCAGGGAGGCTTCGTCGAACGGGACGGCATCGGGCGGGAGAACGGTGCGGGATTCGGGCATGTGGATCGCTGGATCCTCCTCTTCGGGACCGCTACGCGGAACAGTGGTGGAAAGTTCAACATCCGGGCCCTGAGGTTTGTTCCTCACCACTAGGGTCCCATGAGGCCTACTCCACCGAAGCTCCGTGTCCTGCCGGCCTTCGACTTCGTGACCCGAGTCTTTCCTATGGGGATGTGCTGGTCGTGTGAGTTACCTGAAACGAAGCTGAGAAAACATCGCCACATCCTTGCCCACATCTGCGAGCCTGCCCGCACAAACATCCCGGCGCGGATAGCCTCGGTCTCGTGCAGACCAATGCAGACCGCATTTTGACCCACGCGGAGAACATCGTCGTCGAGGACGAACAGCTCGCCGTCGCGCGGGAACGCGCCGAGGACCTCGGCGCGGATCCGGTGTCCCCGTCGGTGGGGGCTGCTCTCGCGATGTTCGCCCGCATGCTGGACGCGAAGACCGTGGTGGAAATCGGTACAGGTGCGGGAGTGAGCGGGCTGTGGTTGCTGCACGGCCTGCGCGAGGACGGCGTCCTCACCACGATCGACAGTGAACCCGAACATCAGCGGGCTGCCAAGCTCGCATTCCGCGATGCCGGTGTCGTCGCTTCCCGCACGCGGCTCATCAACGGCCGTGCGCTCGACGTACTGCCGCGACTGGCCGACTCCGGCTACGACCTGGTGTTCGTCGACGCCACCCCGTCGGACCACCCGCACTACGTTCGCGAGGGCGTGCGTCTGCTGCGGCCGGGCGGCGTCATCGTGCTGCACAACGCGCTGCTCGGCGGCCGGGTCGCCGATCCGTCCGCACGCGATTCGACCGTGCTGGCCGTCCGAGAGGCAGCACGGGCCGTCTCGGACGACGAACGGCTCGCTCCGGTGGTCCTGCCGCTCGGAGACGGGCTCCTGTGCGCTGTGCGGCTCAGCTGAGCCCGACGGGCCGCACGACTCCCGGCCCGTCGGGTCGCACCGGCCCGCGGAGTCGCACAGCTCCGGTCAGATCCACACGCCCTTGCCGACGGCGACCACGCCGCCGCCGCTGACAGCGAATCGTTTACGGTCGCGCTCGAGGTCGACGCCGATGATCTCGCCGTCGCCCACCACCACGTTCTTGTCGAGGATCGCGCGTCGCACCACCGCGCCCTTGCCGATCCGGACACCCGGCATCAGCACGCTGCCCTCGACGGTGGCGCCGTCCTCGACCATGACGTTGGAGCTGAGCACCGAATTGCGGACAGTGGCGGCGGACAGGATGCTCCCAGCACCCACGATCGATTCCTGGGCGAGACCGCCCTGGACGAACTTCGCGGGCGGCAGGTTCTCCGCGGCGCCGCGGATTGGCCAGCGCCGGTTGTAGAGGTTGAAGATCGGGTGGACCGACACCAGGTCCATGTGCGCGTCATAGAAGGCATCGAGCGTCCCGACATCGCGCCAGTAGGCCCGGTCGCGTTCGGTCGCGCCGGGAACGACGTTGTCGTTGAAGTCGTAGACGTGTGCGACGCCGTCGGCGACGAGTGCCGGAATGATGTCGCCGCCCATGTCGTGATCGGAATCGGGGTTCTCGGAGTCGGCACGCAGCGCTTCGACCAGAACCTTCGTCGAGAACACGTAGTTGCCCATGGAGGCGAAGGTGACATTGGGGTCGTCGGGCGTCCCCGGTGGGTGCGCAGGCTTCTCGAGGAACTGGGTGATGCGGCCCTGCTCGTCGCTGTCGATGCATCCGAACGCGAAGGCTTCGTTGCGCGGCACCCGGATACCCGCCACCGTGACACCGGCTCCGGACTCGATGTGCTGACGCACCATTTGCTCGGGATCCATCCGGTACACGTGGTCGGCGCCGAACACCACGATGTACTCGGGGTCCTCGTCGTAGACCAGGTTGAGCGACTGCAGGATCGCGTCGGCGCTACCGGTGTACCAGCGCGGTCCGAGTCGCTGCTGGGCCGGCACCGGGGTGATGTACTCCCCGGTGAAGCCCGACAGACGCCACGTCTGAGAGATGTGGCGGTCGAGGGAATGCGACTTGTACTGCGTGAGTACGCAGATGCGCAGGTAACCGGCGTTCACCAAGTTGCTGAGCACGAAGTCGATCAGGCGATATGCGCCCCCGAAGGGCACTGCCGGCTTCGCACGGTCTGCGGTCAGAGGGTAAAGACGCTTACCCTCGCCGCCGGCAAGCACGATTCCAAGCACATGTGGCTGGCTCCTCACACGCCCAACCTATCGGTCGCCCAACACTGCCGCCAGCGAAGCGTGATCTCCGTCCCGCCCGGCGAGAGGTTCCGGACACGAGCGCACAACGTCCAGCCAGGGTATATACCCCTCTGGGGTATAGAATGGGTGTTATGAACGACTCACTTATCCCGGTGACCGAGACCACCGAGGACGGCGGCTCCTGCCACACCCACGGCTACATCGGCGACAAGAAGAAATATCTCGCGCGCGTCAAGCGGATCGAAGGGCAGGCCCGGGGCATCCACCGCATGGTGGACGAGGAGCAGTACTGCATCGACATCCTCACCCAGATCGCTGCGTTGACCAGCGCCCTGGAAGGCCTCGCACTCAACCTGATCGACGATCACCTGCGGCATTGCGTCGTGGACGCCGCGAAACTCGGAGGCGAGGAAGGCGAGGCGAAACTGGCGGAAGCATCGGCCGCGATCGCGCGCCTCGTGAAGTCCTGAACCGCATTCGCGCCTGCGCCGGGGATCGATTGGCTGTAACTCGAACGGCCCGATAGTTTGAGGCGATGCAGGTGGCGATGATGACGCGGGAATATCCGCCGGAAGTGTACGGCGGTGCGGGTGTTCACGTCACCGAGCTCGTCGCGCAGCTCCGGAGACTGTGCACTGTGGACGTGCATTGCATGGGCGCACCCCGCGACACCGCGACCGTGCACGCGCCCGACCCCGCGTTGGCAGGGGCGAATCCCGCTCTGACGACGCTGTCGGCAGAGCTGCGAATGGTTCACGCGGCCGCGGGCGTCGACGTCGTTCACTCGCACACCTGGTACACCGGTCTCGCCGGGCATCTGGCAGCCGAACTCTACGACGTGCCGCACGTACTGACCGCGCACTCGCTCGAACCGCGCCGGCCGTGGAAGGCCGAGCAACTCGGCGGCGGTTACCGGATCTCCTCGTGGTCGGAACGCAACGCCGTGCAGTACGCCGACGCGATCATCGCGGTGAGCGAAGGCATGAGGCTCGACGTCCTCGACGCCTATCCGTTCGTCGACCCCGCTCGCGTGCACGTCGTGCGCAACGGGATCGACACGACGACGTGGCATCCCGGCCCGGCCGAACCGGGGACCGAGTCGGCGCTGGAGCGCATCGGGGTCGATCCCGATCGTCCGATCGTCGCCTTCGTCGGGCGTATCACGCGGCAGAAGGGCGTCGGGCACCTGATCGCCGCGGCGCATCACCTCGACCCCGACATCCAGTTGGTGCTGTGTGCGGGCGCCCCCGACACTCCCGAGATCGCCGCCGAGACCGCACGTGCCGTCGCCGAACTCCAGGCGGCACGCGGGAACGTCTTCTGGGTACAGGAAATGCTTCCCGTCGAGTCGGTGCGGGAAATCCTCTCCGCCGCGCGCGTGTTCGTGTGTCCGTCCGTCTACGAACCGCTCGGCATCGTCAACCTCGAGGCGATGGCATGTGAGACCGCCGTGGTGGCGTCGGACGTGGGCGGTATCCCGGAGGTCGTGCAGGACGGCGTCACGGGCGTCCTGGTGCACTACGACTCGTACGAGCCGCAGGCGTACGAGCGGGCGCTCGCCGCAGCCCTCAACGAGGTTGCCGGCGACGCGGCCCGTGCCGCCGAGTACGGCCGGGCAGGTCGCGACCGCGCCATCTCCGAGTTCTCGTGGGCGCAGATCGCCCGGCAGACCCTCACGGTCTACCAGGGTGTGATCAACCGCCCCTGACAGCCGTTTCGCCGTGCCCGCCGGGCACCGTCACGTCGTCCCGCCGGGTCCATGTCGACACCGTGACGGACACGGTGACCTCGAACGGGTCCGGGAGCGCTGCCAGCAGGTCCGTGCGCTCCGGGGCGGACAGGTGATGGGCCGAGGGGCCCATTCCCGCCAGGTCCGCGAGTGCTCGACGCGGCAACGCCGCGGAGAACTGCACGGGAATCCGCGCGGTGCGCTCGAACAACCCCGACAGCGCCGCCGACAACCGTTCGGTCTTGTGCTCGTCGACGCTGACCATCCCCGGCAGCGACACGAGTTCGCGCAGGTGTTCCGTCGTGGGCGTCGCCACGACGAGGACACCGCCGGGCGCGAGTACCCGATGACTCTCGGCAGCGTTCCGCGGCGCGAAAATCGACAGCACGTGGGTGAGCGACCCCGACCGCACGGGTAGCTGCCGCCACACGTCCGCGAGCACCGAACCCGCGCGTGGGTGAGCGCGCGCGATACGCCGGACGGCGGGTTTGGATACGTCCAGTCCGATGCCCCGCGCGGCGGGCAGGGCGTCGAGGACGGTTGCGAGGTACTGGCCCGTTCCGGCGCCGACCTCGAGAATGCGGGAGTCGTCGCCGGCGGCACTCGTGCACGCGGACGCCACGGCAGTGCGGACGGGGTCGTAATACCCCGTGTCGAGAAAGTCGCCGCGCGCCGCGATCATGTCGGCGGTGTCGCCGGTGAACGGCGTGGCGGATCCGGTGAGCAGAGAGACGTAACCCTGGCGCGCCACGTCGAAGCTGTGGCCGCGTTCGCACAGCACCGCGGCATCGTCGAGATCCATCGAACCGTCGCAGTGCGGGCACGCGAGAAGGTCTATGACGGCATCGAGCACGCGGACTCCTCACCCGTTCCCGGTACGGACAGCTCCGGGCCCCCGCCGCCCCCCCGCGCCCGGGCCGGGGGGGGGGCCCGGGTTGCCCGAAGAGGGGCCGATCAGCTGGTGACACTCTTGAGTTCGTCGCCGAGGGCCGCAGCCTCTTCCGGCGTGAGCTCGACGACCAGACGTCCGCCGCCCTCGAGTGGAACCCTCATGACGATTCCTCGTCCCTCTTTGGTTGCTTCGAGGGGACCGTCCCCGGTCCGGGGCTTCATGGCCGCCATCCTCTGCTCCCTCCAAATCTGCACCCGACCGCCGGGCGCGTGGGTTACCGTGTGGTTGCACCACCGACCTCGATGATGCGCGCTATCCCATTCTTCCCTATTGCGGTGTGCGTCGGGTAGCTGACTCCGCCGTAAGGGCCGGTCGTGCCCCTTCTCGGGCCTGCGACACCCAGCACCCGGCGAGGTGATCATCGACCATTCCGGTGGCCTGCATCAACGCATATGCAGTGGTGGGGCCCACAAAACGTAGTCCGAGTCGCTTCAGTTCACGGGCCATTGCGGTGGACTCCTCCGTGACCGCCGGAATCGATTCGACACTTTTCGGACGTCGCGCGCGCCGCGCGGGTGCGGGCGCGAACGACCACAGCAGAGTGTCGAGATCGGTGGGCAGTTCGAGGATCGCTCGTGCGTTCGCGATCGTCGCTTCGATCTTGCGGCGATTGCGGATGATGTCCGCGTTCGCGAGCAACCGGTCGACATCCGTTTCGGTGAAGCGGGCGACGACATCGACGTCGAAGCCGGCAAAAGCTTCACGGAACGCCGCTCGCTTCCGCAGGATCGTCAGCCACGACAGGCCCGACTGGAATGCCTCGAGGGCGAGTCGCTCGAACAGCGCGTCGCGGCCGTGGAGTTCGCGCCCCCACTCCTCGTCGTGATAGTCGCGGTAAATCGTGCTCCCCGGGCGGTCGACAGCCCACGGGCACCGCACGAGTCCGTCGTCGTTCACGGCTTCTCCGGGTGGTCGACGACGCGGACT
Organism: Rhodococcus sp. 7Tela_A2; assembly: GCF_049311045.1. NCBI lineage: Bacteria > Bacillati > Actinomycetota > Actinomycetes > Mycobacteriales > Nocardiaceae > Rhodococcus > Rhodococcus sp. 7Tela_A2. The sequence goes on from NZ_JAXION010000004.1 coordinate 47,142, forward strand.
TCCTCCGTGACCGCTTCGTCGCCGGACGCGTCCCCGGCGCCGTCGTCCTCGGTGTCGGCGGTGTCCTCGATGTCGGCGGCGTTCTCGGGCGCCGCGTGCAGCTCGGGCGCGGAGTCTTCCCCGGGCAGCGGCTCTCCGGCGGTCCGTGCGAGTTCGGCACGCAGATCGTCGATTTCGCGGGCGAGCCGGTCGAGGGCCCAGTCGACCTCGCTCATCTTGTAGCCCCGCCACGTCTGCTGGAAACGCAGGTCGCGCACGTCCGTGCCGGTGACGTCGGCTGCCGGGAGCACCGTCGTCGTCGTGCCGGGCGGGATCGGCGCGAGAACCTCGCTTCGGCCGAACACAGCGGAAGCGATGAAGAACAGCACGGCGCCGACAACCACCATGACGACCACGTACACCAGAACCGTCACCATGTACCGATCTTGGCACGACCCGCCGGCGGCTTCGAGGTCGGCGGGCCGTGCGAAGAAGATCAGCCGGTGATGGTCTTCATCGGCGGACGGTCCTCGAGGTTCACATCGGTGTCGAACGACACGAACGACTCACCCTCGACGAGGAACTGGGTCAGCGGTGCCCCCGAGTCGGGGATTCCGCACCGGCCGAGCATCGTGCCGACGATCTGCCGGCTCATTGCGCCCAGCTCGGACAGCGGCCGGTTGCGGTGCTTACGCACACCGAGGTTGACCTGCGCGATCGCGTTCAGTCCGAGGCGGTCGTAGGTGTCGAGCAGCAGCCCGATCTCCACGCCGTACCCGGGCGCGAACGGCACCGCCTCGAGCAGTTCCCGAGTGCCGGCGTATTCACCCCCGAGTGGCTGGAGCACGCAGGTCAGCTCGGGTCGCAGCGCCGCGAGGAGCGGCCGGGCGACGAGTTCGGTGACGCGTCCTCCCCCGTTCGAGTCCTCTCCCCCGGCGACCCGGAGGGGACGGCGGTAGTAGCCCTTCACCAGATGGATGCCGTCGCCGAGCAGGAGCGGTCCGAGCAGTTTCGGTACGAACGCCGGATCGGGGTTGATCAGGTCGGAGTCGACGAACGCGATGAGGTCGCCGGATGTGCCGGCGAGCGATCGCCACAGCACTTCTCCCTTGCCCGGTGCCGGGGCGAGTCCGGGTACTGCTTCCTCGCGGGAGACGACGCGCGCTCCCGCGGCACGCGCGCGGGCCGCGGTCTCGTCGGTCGATCCGGAATCGAGCACCACGAGCTCGTCGACGAGTCCGCCGAGCAGCGGGTGGATGGTGTCGATCACCCCCGCGACGGTTTCCTGCTCGTCGAGCGCGGGCAGCACCACGGTCACGGTGCGTCCCGCCTTGGCCCGTTCGAGTTCGGCGACGGTCCATGTCGGCTGGTCCCAGCTGTTCGCCTCTGTCCAGATGCGAGTCGGTGCGCTCATGCCAGCCCCCTCACTGTGCGGGCCGGCGGACGAGTGCCCGCGATGGCCGCCACCATATCGACCACCCGGCGGGTGGCCGCGACCTCGTGTACCCGGAACATTCTCGCTCCTGCTGCTGCGGCCAATGCTGTCGCTGCCAAGGTGCCCTCCAACCGGTCTTCGAGTTCGACACCCAGAGTCTCGCCTACGAAGTCCTTATTGCTCAGCGCCATAAGCACAGGCCACCCGCTGTTTACAAGAACTTCCACGCCCCGCAACAGAGCGAGCCCGTGATAGGTGTTTTTCCCGAAATCATGGGTGGGATCGATGAGGATCGAATCGGTCGCGACACCCGCTCGCGCCGCGCTCTCGGCCGCCGCGACGACCTCGCCGGTCACCTGCGCGACGATGTCTTCGTACCGGACCCGGTGCGGCCGGGTACGCGGGATCGCGCCCCCGGTGTGCGAGCACACGATGCCGGCGCCGAGTTCGGCCGCGACCTCGACGAGCTGCGGGTCGGCCCCGGCCCATGTGTCGTTGATGAGGTCGGCGCCCTCGGCGACCGCGCGACGCGCCACCTCGCTGCGCCACGTATCGACGCTGATGAGCACGTCCGGGTACCGCTCGCGGATCGCAGCCACGAACGGGACGACGCGGCGGATTTCCTCCGCCGTGTCGACCACGTCACCGGGGCCGGCCTTGACCCCGCCGATGTCGACCAGGTCGGCACCCTCGGAGACTGCCCGGTCGACGGCCGCGAGCGCCGCGTCGTCGCTGAAGGTGGCGCCGCGGTCGTAGAACGAGTCCGGTGTGCGGTTGACGATCGCCATGACGAGTGCGCGATCGGTCGCGACAGGACGCCCGCACAGCGTCGGCGGTAGAGGTCCCGGAGGGGTCGGGACGTCGTCGCCGGGTGTGACGGGCGGATGCTCGGGAACATCGACAGCGGAGCCGCTCATGCCTTCATCCTGACACGAGCACCGATTCGGGCCCTCCCGGTGTCCGGCCCGTTCAGGGCTTCGGCAGATCCCCTCGTGCCACCCCGTCGACGTACCCCTCGAAGATCGGCGCAAAGCCTTCGCTGCGGCTCGCGAGGACGAACAGCTCGTCCGACCCGATGTCGGTGTACCCCTGCTCGCGCAGGTCCACCTTGCGGCTCTTGAACGTCGACGTGTACTCGAGTTCCTCGACGACCCGGACGAACAGCGGGACCGCGTATCCCGGCAGGGAACGATGCAGGGACTCCGCGAGCGCGGCACCGTCCAGTTCCGCGCCTTCCTTCAATGTCACTGCTGCCATGCCCGCGCGTCCGTCCGTGCCCGGCACCTCGACGCCGTAGACGACGACACCCGAAACCGAGTCGTGCGACGAGATCGCACCCTCCACCTGCGTGGTCGCGACGTTCTCACCCTTCCAGCGGAACGTGTCACCGAGCCGGTCGACGAAGGCGACGTGCATGTAGCCCTGGCTCCGGACGAGGTCGCCGGTGTCGAACCACACGTCACCGTCCCCGAACCCGTCACGGACGAGCTTGGATTCGGTGGCGTCGGGGTCGGTGTACCCATCGAACGGTGCACGGTCGGTGATCTTCGCGAGCAGTAGCCCGACCTCGCCGCGCCCCACGCGAACCAGTCGTCCGTTCGCGTCTCGCCGGGCCGAACCGGTCTCCGGGTCGTACTCGACGACCGCGTACGGCAAGGGGCATACGCCCGCGGTGCGCGGCTGGTTGAGCGCGTTGATGAAGGCGATGTTGCATTCGCTCGCGCCGTAGAACTCGGCGACCCGGTCGATGCCGAAGCGCTCGGTGAATTCGTCCCAGATCTCGGCTCGGAGGCCGTTGCCGACCATCAGCCGGATGCCGTGGTCGCGATCGCCGGGGCGCTCGGGCTGCCCGAGCAGGTAACGGCAGAACTCACCGATGTAGATGAAGGCCGTCGCCCCGTTGCGCTCTGCGTCCTCCCAGAACTTCGACGCCGAGAACTTCTTGCCGAGAGCGAAGGTCGCACCCGCACCGAGCACCGACGACAGCGCGACCGTCAGCGCGTTGTTGTGGTAGAGCGGCAGGCAGCAGTAGAGGGTGTCGTTGCGGCGCAACCGGACCCCGAGACTGCCCAGTCCCGACATGGACTTGAGCCAGCGGAAATGGGACATCCGGCTCGCCTTGGGCAAGCCGGTGGTTCCGGAGGTGAAGATGTAGTACGCGATCTCGGACGCCGAGAGCGTCTCCGTCACTGCCGGGTTCGCCGAGTCGGCGTCCGCGGCGAGTGCGTCGAGTTCGGCGAGACGCATCACCGAGCCGGCCTGCGGTTCGGAGTCGAGAGTCTCGAGGGCCTCTGCGCATTCTTCGTCGACGACGAGAACGCGGGAGTCGAGCAGCGACAGGCTGTGCTCGAGCACCTCGCCGCGCTGGTTGTTGTTGAGCATGCCTGCCGCGGCACCGAGTTTGACGGTGGCGAGCGCGAGCAGCAGCGCCTCGGGCTTGTTCTCCATGAGAATGCCCACGACGTCTCCGGTGCGCACACCTTGCGCCGTCAGGACGTTGGCGTAGCGGTTCACCTGCGCGTTGGCTTCGCCGTAGCTCAGGGTGTCGCCCTCGAACCGCAGGAACGGGCTGTCGGGCCGGCGGGCGGCCTGCTTCTGGAACACCGATCCGATGGTCTCCCGCGCACTCGGCTTCCGGGTCATCCCAACGGCGCCGCGCAACAGACTCGGCAGGTCGGGGAGCATCCCGGGCAGCGCGGCCACAAGACCGGGAAGGGAGATGGTCGATGTGCTCTCGGCGGGGGCGGTTTTCACTGGCGGATCCTCACTGCGACGTCGGGTCTGTCGGGACTACGGCGGCAACGCCTCCCGAACTTACCGGAGAGTAGGGAACGAATGGTCGATTCGGTCCCTCAGTGCTCCCCGCTCGACTCCGCACATCGGTCCAGAGCGTCCTCCAGATCGGACGTGACGTGAAGCCCGTCGAGCGCGCGTCGCGCCACGAAGCCCGTGTCGACCATCGACTCGAGCCACGTGAGGAGTCCGTCGAAATGCCCGAGCGGGTCGAGCATCACGACCGGTTTGTCGTGCATACCCAGGTACCCGGCGGTCCACGTCTCGAACAGTTCCTCGAGCGTGCCGATGCCGCCGGGCAGCGTCACGAACGCGTCGGCGCGATCCTCCATGATGCGTTTGCGCTCCCGCATCGTCTCCGTGACGATCAGTTCGTCGGCGTCGACGTCCGCCACTTCCCGGTGCACCAGCGCCTTGGGGATCACGCCGACCGTGTGAGCACCCGCTTCACGGGCCGCCTCGGCGACAGCGCCCATCATCGACACGTTGCCGCCGCCGGATACCAGCTGCCACCCGCGCCGGCCGATCTCCGTTCCCAGTGCCGAGGCGAGCTCGAGGTACTTGCGGTCGACCGGTCCCGACGCGCAGTACACGCACACCGATACCCGCCGCGGTTCGCTCACCACGACGTCTCCTCTCCGAACAGCAGGGTCTCCTCGTTGCCGCGATGTGCCTCGCGGATGATCCGGACCGCCTCGTCGACGCTGTCGGTCACCGACAGCAGATCGAGATCCGACTCGAAGACCTTCCCCTCCCGCACCATCGTCGCCCGCAGCCAGTCGACCAGCCCCGACCAGTACTCGGTGCCGAACAGCACGATCGGGAAACGGGTGATCTTGCCGGTCTGGACGAGTGTGAGCGCCTCGAACAGCTCGTCCATGGTGCCGAAGCCGCCCGGCAGGCACACGAAAGCCTGTGCGTACTTGACGAACATCGTCTTCCGCGCGAAGAAGTACCGGAAGTTCAGGCCGAGATCGACCCAGTCGTTGAGACGCTGCTCGAAGGGGAGCTCGATGCCGAGCCCGATCGAAAAGCCCCCGGCTTCGCATGCGCCGCGGTTCGCGGCCTCCATGACCCCGGGGCCACCGCCGGTGACCACGGCGTACCCCGCCTCGACGAGCGCTTCACCGAGCCGCCGCCCGACCTCGTAGTCGGGATGGTCGACGGGAGTGCGGGCCGAACCGAACACCGCCACCGCGCGCGGCACCTCGGCCAGTGCTCCGAAACCTTCGATGAACTCGCTCTGGATGCGCAGCACCCGCCACGGGTCGGTATGCACCCAATCGGACGGGCCCCGCCGGTCCAGCAACCGCTGATCGCGGGTCGTGGTGTCGCGGGCGCGCTCGCCGCGCAACTGAACGGGGCCACGCTGCACGACATCGTCGCGCGAGCCGGCCCGATCGGAGGAAGAATTGTTGTCTCCGGGCATGACGGCAACGCTATCGCGTCAGGTAGTCGCGCAGAACGGTGGTGACGTCGGTGATGCGCTGAACCTCGACGTGCTCGTCGCGCTTGTGGGCGAGATTCGGGTCGCCCGGACCGTAGTTGACCGCCGGTATCCCCAGCGCCGCGAAGCGCGCCACATCCGTCCAGCCGTACTTCGCCCGGAACTTGCCACCGGCAGCGTCGACGAGGGCCGCCGCAGCCGGGTGGGACAGGCCCGGAAGCGCGCCGGGCGACATGTCGGTCGTTTCCATCGTGATCGGGAGGCCGGCGAAGACCTCCTCGACGTGGGCGAGCGCATCGTCGGGACTGCGGTCGGGCGCGAATCGGAAGTTCACATCGAGTTCGGCCGCGTCGGGAACCACGTTGCCCGCAACGCCACCGCCGATACGCACGGCCGACAGTCCCTCGCGGTACACGCACCCGTCGATATCGACCGAGCGCGCCTCGTAGCGTGCAAGCCGCTCGAGCACCGGAGCGAGCTTGTGGATCGCGTTCTCCCCCAGCCACGACCTCGCGGAATGCGCGCGGACACCGTCGGCCGTGATCCGCACCCGCAACGTGCCCTGGCACCCGGCTTCGATCTCGCCGCCCGTCGGTTCGCCGAGAATCGCGACGTCCGCGTCCAGCCAGTCGCGCAGGTCACGCTCGATCCGTCCGAGACCGTTGTAGGTCGCCGCGATCTCCTCGCAGTCGTACATGACCAGGGTCAGGTCGTGCGCCGGGTCGGCGATCGTGGCCGCCAGATGCAAGAACACCGCGTCGCCGGCCTTCATGTCCGAGGTGCCGCAGCCCCACAACACGCCACCGTCGAGGCGGGAGGGCACGTTGTCGGCGATGGGCACGGTGTCGAGGTGCCCGGCCAGCATCACCCGGCTCCCGAGCCCGCGGTGGGTACGGGCGAGCACGCAGTTGCCGCTGCGCACGACCTCGAACCCGTCGGTCTGCTCGCGCAGCGCCTTCTCGACCGCATCGGCGATGAGCGTCTCGTCCTGCGACACGCTCGGAATATCGACGAGGGCGGCGGTCAGTTCGATCGGATCGGCATGCAGGTCCAGGTGCGGTACGGCCATACGTGAACGATACGGAGCACGGTGTCTCCCGCGCGGGCCGCGTCGGGTTTCCCAGGGCCTGATCGGCCCGATCCTGGGCTCAAGTACGATTCTCGACCGTGAGTGCACACGGAGCAGCAGCAGTAGGCATCGCGAACATTGCGGCCGACGGGACCGTTCTCGACACCTGGTATCCGGCGCCCACGCTGGGCGAATACGCCGAAACGGGAACGGTGCGGCTCGAGGGCACCGACATCCCGTCCGCCTGGGCGCGGGGGCCGGGCGCCGCCGCGGCGGGGGCGGTTACCCTGGGGGGGGGCCCCACCACGATCGCAGATCTGTCCGCGCCGCCGGTCGACACGCACGACGTGTACCTGCGTCTGCACCTGCTCTCCCACCGCCTGGTCAAGCCGCACGGACAGAGCCTGGACGGCATCTTCGGGTTGCTCGCCAACGTCGTGTGGACCAACTACGGCCCGTGCGCGGTCGAGAACTTCGAGACCGTCCGATCGCGTCTGCGCATCCGCGGACCCGTCACCGTCTTCGGTGTCGACAAGTTCCCGCGCATGGTCGACTACGTCGTGCCGACGGGAGTCCGCATCGCCGACGCCGACCGCGTGCGACTGGGCGCCCATCTCGCCTCCGGCACCACCGTGATGCACGAGGGCTTCGTGAACTTCAACGCCGGCACTCTCGGAAACTCGATGGTCGAGGGCCGGATCTCCGCGGGAGTCGTCGTCGACGACGGTTCCGATGTCGGTGGCGGCGCGTCGATCATGGGCACGCTGTCCGGTGGCGGCAAGGAAGTCATCTCCGTCGGCAAGCGTTGCCTGCTCGGCGCGAATGCCGGTGTGGGCATCTCGCTCGGCGACGACTGCATCGTCGAGGCCGGCCTGTACGTCACCGCCGGCACCAAGGTGACGGGCCCGGACGGCACGGTCGTCAAGGCCAAGGACCTGAGCGGAGCGTCGAACCTGCTGCTCCGCCGCAACTCTGTGAGCGGTGCCGTCGAGGTCGTGCCCAACAAGGGCACCGGCGTCGAACTGAACGCCGCACTGCACGCCAACGACTGAGGAAGATAGTGAGCCAAGTTCCACAAACGGACGATCCCGAGGACCTCGGGAGCGGACTGAAAGTCCGGCATCTGACGATGATGGGACTCGGCTCAGCGATCGGTGCCGGACTGTTCCTCGGGTCCGGCGTCGGTATCCAGGCGGCCGGCCCGGCCGTGCTCGTCTCCTACATTCTCGCCGGCATCATGGTCATCTTCGTGATGCGGATGCTCGGCGAGATGGGCGCTGCTCTGCCCGTCAGCGGATCGTTCTCCCACTACGCCCGCATCGGTATCGGCCGCTGGGCCGGCTTCTCGATGGGCTGGCTCTACTGGTTCATGCTGATCATGGTGCTCGGCGTGGAGATCACCGGTGCGTCGGCGATCGTGCAGTCCTGGTTGCCGGGGGTGCCGCAATGGACGGTCGCGCTGGTGTTCGTGAGCTTCTTCGCGGTCATCAACCTCGCCCAGGTCGCGAATTTCGGTGAATTCGAATTCTGGTTCGCCGCGCTCAAGGTCGCTGTCATCATCGGCTTCCTGATCATCGGCGTCCTGCTGGTGTTCGGGCTGCTCCCGGGGACCGAACCGGTGGGGACCGAGCATCTGCTGGGCGACGGCGACGGATTCGCACCCAACGGCATGGCGGGAATCGCGGCCGGCCTGCTCGCGGTCGCCTTCGCGTTCGGTGGCATCGAGATCGTGACCATCGCCGCGGCCGAGTCCAAGGATCCCGAGCGGTCCATCGCGGTGGCCGTGCGCACGGTGGTCTGGCGGATCACGCTGTTCTACCTCGGCGCGATCTCCATCATGGTGCTGGTCCTGCCCTGGACCACGGCGAGCGGCGAAACGTCTCCGTTCATCGCGGTGCTGGACGTCGCGGGCCTGCCCTACGCATCCGGGCTCATGGAACTCGTCGTGGTGGTCGCACTGCTCTCGGCGTTCAACGCCAACGTGTACGGCACCTCGCGGATGGCGTACTCGCTGGCCCGTGGCGGCGACGGACCGGCATTCCTCGGCAAGCTCACCCACCGTGGTGTTCCGCGCAACGCTGTTCTGCTTTCGGTGTTCTTCGGCTTCGTGAGCGTGCTGCTCAACTGGTTGCTGCCCGACACCCTGCTGGAGATCCTGCTCAACGCGGTCGGGTCGGCGCTGCTGGCCATCTGGATCTTCATCGTGGTCGCGCACCTGCGGTTGCGGCGACGGTTCGAGGAAGAGGGAACGCTGCGGCTCCGCATGTGGGCCTTCCCCTACCTGAGCTGGTTCACCCTGGCGATGTTGATCGGCTTCATCGCCCTGATGCTGTCCGACAGCAACGCTCGCGTTCAGCTCGCGTCGACGTTCGTCCTGTTCCTGTTCATCACCGCACTCGGTTTCCTGTGGCATCGCAGGCAGGACGCACGGGTCAGCGACGACTTCGGTCTGCCAAGGCACTGACGAGGATCTGGGCCAGTTCGCTGGGGTCGCCCGCCAGGTAGCTCGAGCCCCCGGTTGCCGTCGCGATCTCGGCGAGAACGTCTCCGTCGGCGGTGTCGGTCACTCCGACGGTCAGCACCGGTACGGGCCGGGCGGGGTCGCGGAGTCGGCCCAGAGCGGCGAGAAGTTCGTCCTTCCCGATCCCGCCCGGATCATCGTTCCCTCCGTCCGTCACCACGATCACGCTGTTGACGGCTCTCGGGTCGTATCCGGCCTGAGCCGTACGGAAGGCCTCGAGCACGGTGTCGTAGAGCGCCGTACCGGTGCCGGTGGAGTCGGGAACCCACTTGTCGAGCGAGGTCACGATCTCGCGCTGGGTCTCGCTTCCGATCATCGTGTCGAAGCGGCGAACGGGCGCGATCTCCACGTAGTCGCGTCCCGGGACGCCGATGTCGCTGGCGAACATCCACAGTCCGGCAGACACGCTGTCAGGGAACACGTCGTCGGCGGCCTGCGCGGCCTGCGCCACGAGTTCGAGCGGGGTGGTGCCGTCCACCGGCCGCCGCATCGACTCCGAGACGTCCACCACGATCAGGGTGCGCACCGGCAGCGCGAGCAGAGTCCAGGTTCGCATCGCCTCGCTCATGATCGCGTCGTCCTGAAGCTCGAGCACCGGGACGGTTCCCAGTCCGCGGATATCGGGCAGTGCGTGTCCTACTCCGTCACGGAAGCCTTCGCGCGACAGGATCGCGCGCGCATCCGCCGCGTGCAGCGCGTCGGCGAGCGCCGCGCCGGTGCGCGCCGCACGTGCGTTGCGGTCCGGGTCGGGTGCGGTCACCACGATCGGATAGTCGACCATCACGGTGCCGTTCTCCGGTATCCACACGTCGAGGTCCCGCTCACGGGTCCGGCGGTGCACCTGCACCTGCTGCTCGGTGGTCACGATGACGTCCTCGCCCTCGATGCGCTCGAGTGCCGCCTGACCGGTCGGCGGTTCCTCTCGGCGTGCACCCTCACGCTGAGCGTGCACGGCGAGCGCCGAGCGCACGGTCCCCACGGCGACCGGGTTGTCGGCGGTTTCGGCGAGGGCAGCCCGGATCACGGCTGCTGCCGTACCCGTGCGCAGGGGGTTACCGAGGTCGAGGCCGGCGAGACCGAGTGCCGACCGCCAGTTGGGGGCTACCGGCACGGCGTCCGGGGCACCCGCGAGAACCAGCGGCGACGTCGCGAGCGGAAACGAGATCGTTCGCACCGAACCGGCAGCGTTGTCCTGGGCCCGTCGCGCCCACCATCCCCCTTCGGGGATCCACAGGTCGGGCGCGCCGGCCCCGGTTCCCAGCCTGCTCGCGACGTCGCCGGGTTCCTCCGCGGTGATCTCGAAGGCCGCGCATCCGGTGTCGGCACGAGCGAGCGCCTCACCGACCGCGGGAGCCAGCGCAGGCGCCACCGCAAGCGCGTACTCGTCCGTCGTGGAGCATCCGATCCCCCATTGCCCCGACACGAACGACAGCGCCGCGACGGCCAGTGCCGCCACCACGATCCCCACCAGAACCATTCGCGCACGATCGGAATTTCTCCGACGCCGCGACGTCGCGCCGGGTTCGTCCGTCACGTGTTCCCCTCCCGCCACGATCGGCCGTCCACCCCGACCCGTGTGAACTAGGCCACATGGTATCGGGTGAACTTCCGATGCGTAACGAGACGGTGAGGTCAGCTCGCTTCGGGATACAGCCCTTCGAGCCTGCGGGCGATCAGAGCGGCCTGCAACTGCCGCAGGCCCGACGGCCGGGTGGGATCGAAGCCGGTGAGCTGCGCGACCCGCTTGAGGCGATAGTCGACCGTGTTGGCGTGCACGTGCAGCGTGCGCGCCGTGAGCTGCCGGCTGAGATCGTGCGCGATGTGCGTCTCGAGGGTCTCGACGAGTTCTGCGGCGTCGTCGAGCGGTTCGAGCACGCGGGCGAGATGCTTACGCGCCGGGCCGGGCCGGGTGAGCTGATACTCGAGGGCGAGGTCCGCGATGCTGTAGGCCCCCGCCGGCCGGCCCAGGCGGCGCACCAGATCGAGGAGTTCGTGCGACTGTTTCGCGGCCGACGGGATCTCCGGAACCTCCGCGTGGACGAGCGCGACGGTCACCTCCACCCCCGCGACGGTGCCGATCCGCTCCCGGAACTCGTCGATGAGTGCGGTAGCCGACGAACCGGGCAGCAGGACGGTGCCGCCCTCCGGGCCGAGCAACGCCAGATGCTTGCCTTCGCACAGCGTTTCGAGTTCGATCTCGACGCGGCGCAGGGTGCGGCGCGCCACCACCTCCGGCCGGACGTGGGGATTGCGTTCGTCGGGGTGCCGCGCAAGCGAGACTGCAAGAACCGTGTAGCCGTCGGCGAGCTCGAGACCCGAGCGTTGCGCGACCGATGCCGCGTCCTGTCCGCTGAGCAGCGCGGTCACCAATTCCTGGGCCGCGACATCGCGTTCACGCCGAATGGCGTCGAGTTCCGCGACGAACCCGGTGGTCGCGGCTACCGTGACCTTTTCGAGCAGCGCCATCCACAACCGTGACGCGTCGGCGACCGCGGCGACGTCGCCCTCGCGGGCCTTCTCGGTGACGAGTTCCCAGCCCAGGCGGATGCCCTCGTGGTAGATGCGCAGCATGTATTCGAGACGGAACCCGGCGCGTGCCCATTGCGCGGCGCTGCTGCGCAGGTCGGCAAGATCCGAGTCCGACGGCAACTCTCCGGCGTCGAGCAGATGGATCGCGATACGAAGACAGCGGACGGTGACCTCGGTGACGTCGCCTCGCAGCGACTCGCCAGGGCGCAGCGAACACGGCGCGACATTGTCCGCGAAGTGCGCCACGAGCTTGCGCGCGACGGCGGGCAGATCTCGCAGCGGTACCGACGCAGGCTTCCCGTCGACCACGAATCTGGGAACCTCGCTTTGACGACCGCCACCCCGGCCGTGCTCCGCTATACGGATCTGATCCGTTACAGACATCCCTCGAACCCCCATCGAAGTAACAAACCTATATACCGTGCAGTAGAGAATCCGCCTCGTACCGCGGCATGCGCAACCCCTGGGGCGTCTTTTCTATGATCCGGAGTCGCACGAAACGCTGTACGACCGGCGGTCACGGGGCGTCGGACGCCAGTTGCTTCTTCTGCACCTTTCCCATCGCGTTACGGGGCAGCGCGTCCACGACACGCACCTCGCGCGGGCGCTTGTGAACCGAAAGTTGTTCTGCAACATAGCTTATCAATGTGTCTTCGTCCACCTCCGGGCCCGAGGGCGCGGGGACGACGAACGCCACGATGCGCTGCCCCAGGTCGGCGTCGGGCAGGCCCACCACGGCCACCTCCCCCACCGACGGATGGCCGAGAAGCACCGTCTCGATTTCTCCGGCGCCCACCCGGAAACCGCCGGATTTGATCAGATCCGTCGACTCGCGGCCCACGATCCGGTGGAAACCGGCGTCGTCGACGACCGCCACGTCGCCTGTGACGAACCACCCGTCCTCGGTCCAGGAGGCGGCCGTCGCGTCGGGCCGGTTCAGGTAGCCGTCGAACAGCATCGGCCCACGCACCTGCAGGACGCCGATGCTCTCGCCGTCGTGCGGCACGTCGGCACCGTGCTCGTCCCGCAGTCGCGTCTGCACGCCCGCGACCGGCGTCCCGACCCAGCCGGGGCGGCGCTCACCGTCCACCCGAGTACTCAGGGTGAGCATCGTCTCGCTCATGCCGTACCGCTCGATGGGCGTCAGGCCCGTCAGCTCCCGCAGTTTCTCGAACACCGGAACCGGCAACGGGGCGCTCCCGGAGACGAGCAGGCGGGCACCGCTCAGCGCGCGGGCCGACTCCTCGTCCTGCACGATGCGCGACCACACCGTCGGAACACCGAAGTACAGGGTGCCGCGTGCGCGTGCGTACGCCTCCGGGGTGGGACTACCCGTGTGGATCAGGCGGCTACCGATCCGCAGCGGGCCGAGCAACCCGAGCACGAGACCGTGGACGTGGAACAACGGCAGGCCGTGCACCAGCGTGTCGCGGTCCGTCCAGTCCCATGCCTCGGCGAGCGCATCGATCCCGGCGGCGATCGCGCCGCGGCTGAGCAGGACGCCCTTCGGCGCACCCGTGGTACCCGAGGTGTAGAGCACGAACGCGGTGCGACGCGGCGACGGTTCGGGCACGTGGTGCCAGTCGCGGGCGTGGAGTCGCACGGGGAGCACCGGGAGTTGCGGCACCTCGGGGTGCTGGGTGTCCGGAGCGGCGCCGACCCACGCCTGAGCGCCGGAATCCTTCAGAATGTGCGACAGTTCCGCCGGTCCCGAGTCCGGCGGAACCGGCACGACCGTCACCCCCGCGAGAAGGCAGCCGACGATCGCGACCACGGTCGTCGCGGTGGGGTGCGCGAGCACCGCGACCCGCTCGGCCCGCTCGGCCCGCGCGACCCTCGCCGCGAGCGCGGTTCCGGCACCGAGGACGTCGCTCCGGGAGAGGGTGTGGCCGTCGATGCGGACGGCGTCGGGAATGTCGTCGCCGCGAGCGACGGCCAGTGGATTCAGCGAACGGAGGAGTGCAGACACACGCGACAGGATTCCATACCTCCCGGCGGCACCGGCACTCTCGTCACGACGTGACGCCGCCGAGCGACCCCGAGTTGAGCACCGCCGGACGCCGGGGCGGCAGCACCGTTCCGAGCACGGCGCCGAGCAGCATCCCGATCAGCACGGCGACACCGTGGGCATCGTCGAACGCCACGAGCACCACCCCGAGAAGAAATGTGGCCGAGGAGGCCAGCAGCAATCGCCGCCGCGCCCCGACCACCGGCCAGAGCCCCGCGATCGACGCGGCGAGGGCCAGGGTGGCGCCGGAGGTGCCGGCACCCACCGACGGAGAAACGAAGGTCGTGAACAGTCCCCACAGGATCTGTCCGACGACGAAGAGCGCGGCCGCGCGGTACCAGCCCCAAATCCGCACTGCTGCGATGGCGACCACCGCGAGCAGGACAAGGTTCGCGGCGGTCACGACGACACCGCCGTCCTCGACGAGCCCGGCGGTCAGCACGCGCCACCACTGTCCCCCGTCGCGCGTGCGGACCGGTTCACGCCGGAACAACTCGACCAGGGACGGCACGATCAGCCTCGTCACCGACGCCACCGCAACCACGCCCCACAGCACGAGGGCGGCCATCGGCGGGGGCCACCACCACGCGCGCGCCGCCGCGCGGGACGAGCGAGGATCGGGCATCGCGGCCAGGGCGGTGAGCGCTACGACGGCAGCGTAGAACGCCCACAGCCATGGGTCGTCGCCGGATGCACTCACGCGCTCAATCTACCGGCGATCCGGGTACGGGCACACGGCAACGCCGCCGCGCCGGAGCGTAGGCGCCGGGTACCGGACGGAGCGTCAGCGCAGTCGCCGGGCGGCAGCGTCGATCGCATCGTCGGTGGCGGTGAGCGCGATCCGCACGTGCAGCACGCCGCCGGGACCGTAGAACTCTCCGGGCGCCACGAGGATGCCCCGCTCGGCGAACCAGTCGACCGTCGCGCGGCATTCTTCGCCGCGGGTCGCCCAGAGGTACAGGCCCGCCTCCGAGTGGTCCACGGTGAAACCCGCGCCGCGGACGGCAGCGAGCAGGACGTCGCGGCGTGCCCGGTACTTCTCCCGCTGGATGTTCTCGTGCTCGTCGTCGTTCAGCGCGGCGGTCATCGCCGCCTGGATCGGCAGCGGCAACATCATGCCCGAGTGTTTGCGCACCTCGAGCAGGTCGGCGACGAGTTCGGCATCGCCGGTGACGAACCCGGCGCGATAGCTCGCCAGGTTCGACGTCTTCGACAGCGAATGCACCGCGAGCAGGTTCGTATGGTCTCCGTCGCACACGCTGGGGTGCAGGATCGAGAGGGCTTCGCCCTCCCAGGTCAGCCCGAGGTAGCACTCGTCGGATACGACGATCGCGTCGCGGCTTCGCGCCCAGTCGACGACCTTGCGCAGGTGGTCCAGCCCGAGCACCTTGCCGGTGGGGTTCGACGGCGAGTTGACGAAGACCAGCGCCGCGCCTTCGGGGCCGAGCCGGTTGAGTCCGTCGGCGCGGATCAGGCGCACCCCGGCGAGCAATCCGCCCACCTCGTACGTCGGGTACGCCAATTCGGGGATGACCACGAGGTCGTCGGCGCCGAGGCCGAGCAGCGTGGGCAGCCACGCGATCATTTCCTTGGTCCCGATCGCGGGGAGCACCGCTGCGGGATCGAGGCCGGTGATGCCGTAACGGCGCGCGAGCGCGGCCACGGCCGCCTCCCGCAGTTCCTCGGTTCCGTGGGTGGTGGGGTACCCCGGTTCCGCGGCGACCGATGTCAGTGCATCGCGGATGACCGGAGCGACCGGATCCACCGGGGTGCCCACCGACAGGTTCACGATCCCGTCGGGGTGCGCGGCGGCCTTGGCCTTCGCCTCGGACAGCGAGTCCCACGGGAAGTCCGGGAGATTCCCGGCCACCGACCGGCGTACGCGTGCCTTCACCGCAGCACCGCCCGTTCGTTCATCGAGCGACACCTACTCCTCGCCCATGGGAGGGAGGTTCTTGATGAACGGCGGGTCGTAGGCTACCTTGCCGAGCTTCGCCGCTCCGCCGGGCGAACCCAGGTCGTCGAAGAAGTCGACGTTGGCCTTGACGTAATCGGACCACTCGTCGGGCACGTCGTCCTCGTAGAAGATCGCCTCGACCGGGCACACCGGTTCGCAGGCTCCACAGTCCACACACTCGTCGGGATGGATGTACAGCATGCGTCCACCCTCGTAGATGCAGTCGACGGGGCACTCCTCGATACATGCCTTGTCCAACACATCCACACACGGTTCCGCAATCGTGTACGTCACTGCTGTCTCCCTGCCTCTCTGTCGGCCCGCCGACCCGGCCGCACCGGCGATCCGCCGGCCGTGCGCGGTCCATCGTTCGTGGCGCACTCACCACTCGTCCAGTATCCCCCGTTGTTCGGGCACGCCTGTGCATTAGGGTGCCCTGACCCGGCGACGTGTACCCGCGAGTACCCGGACTCCGAAAGGCTACCGAACGGTGACGTCGAGCCCCCGGGGCGCGTACGCGGTGGTGCGCTGGCGGGCGGGACGGCCGATGCCCTCGGCGATCGCGACGAGTTCTTCGACCGACTTCTCCGAGCCGTGCTGTGAACCGGCCATCCGGGAGATCGTCTCCTCCATCAGCGTGCCGCCCAGATCGTTGGCGCCGCCTTCGAGCATCGCGCGTGTTCCGGCGACACCGAGCTTGACCCAGCTGGTCTGGATGTTGTCGATCCGGCCGTGCAGCATCACGCGGGCCAGCGCATGCGCGGCCCGGTTGTCGCGCATCGTCGGCCCGGGGCGCGACGCGCCTGCCAGATACAGCGGCGACGACTGATGGACGAAGGGCAGCAACACGAACTCGGTGAATCCGCCCGTGCGGTCCTGGATGCCGCGAAGCACGTTCAGATGCCCGACCCAGTGGTGCGGCTGGTCGACGTGCCCGTACATCATCGTCGAACTCGAACGCAGACCCACTTCGTGCGCGGTGGTAACGACTTCCACCCACTCGGCGGCCGGCAATTTGCCCTTCGTCAGCACCCACCGGACCTCGTCGTCGAGGATCTCGGCGGCTGTTCCGGGGATGGTGTCGAGTCCGGCCTCGCGCAGATCGATCAGCCAGTCGCGGATCGACGTACCGCTGCGTGCCACGCCGTTGACGATCTCCATCGGCGAGAACGCGTGCACGTGCATGGACGGAACACGTGCTTTGACCGCCCGTACCAGGTCGGCGTACCCGGTCACCGGCAACTCCGGGTCGATACCGCCCTGCATGCAGACCTCGGTGGCGCCGGCGACATGCGCCTCCCAGGCGCGGTCCGCGACCTCCTGGGCCGACAGCGTGAACGCGTCCGCGTCACCCTTGCGCTGCGCGAACGCGCAGAAGCGGCAACCGGTGTAACAGATGTTGGTGAAGTTGATGTTCCGGTTGATCACGTAGGTGACGTCGTCGCCGACGGTGTCGCGGCGCAACTGGTCGGCGAGCGCGACCAGCGCTTCGAGACCGGCTCCGTCCGCGTTGGCGAGCGCGACGTACTCGTCGTCCGAACATCCCGCGGGATCGCGCTCGGCCGAGCGAAGTGCGGCCAGCACGTCGCTGTCGAGCCGGACCGGAGCCGACTCACCGAGGGCGAGCACCTGTTCGCGCACGGTTTCCCAGTCACCGAACGCACTGCCCAGGTCGGAGCGATACTCGGTGTTGCGTCCACTCACGTCGATCTCGGAGTTGAGGTCCACCCGGCCGGACGACTCCCAGTCGATGTCGGGTTCCTGCCACGGCAGGCCGGCCGGCAGCACGTCGCGGGCCAGTCCGGTCTCCGGGTCGGCCAGGGCGCGCACGTGCGTGGTGATCCGGGGATCGATCCACGGCTGCCCCGCCAGGACGTACTGCGGCTGGGCTGCGATCCGCTCGGTGAGCACGTAACCCGCGTCGGCGCTCACCGCGGCGAGCGTGTCGAGGTTCGGCCACGGCCGTTCGGGATTGACGTGATCCGGGGTCAGCGGCGAGACTCCGCCCCAATCGTCGACGCCGGCGCCGAGAAGAGCGCGGCACTCGTCGAGCGAGACGAGGTTGGGCGGCGCCTGGATACGCATGCCCGGTCCGAGGACCAGCCGCGACACCGCGACCGCCGCGAGGAACTCGCCGAGATCTGCGTCGTCCGCGTCGCGCATCACGGTGTCGTCCTTGGCGCGGAAGTTCTGGACGATCACTTCCTGGATATGGCCGAAGGCTTTGTGCGTCTTCCGGATCGCGTGGATCGAGTCGGCACGCTCGGCGACGGTCTCACCGATACCCACGAGAATTCCCGTGGTGAACGGCACCGACAGACGCCCGGCGTCGGTGAGCACGCGCAAGCGCACCGCGGGATCCTTGTCGGGGCTGCCGTAGTGGCACTGTCCCTTGTCGGTGAACAGTCGCTCCGAGGTGGTTTCGAGCATCATGCCCATCGACGGCGCGACCGGCTTGAGCCGCGACATCTCGGCCCAGCTCATGACACCGGGGTTGAGATGCGGCAGCAGGCCGGTCTCCTCGAGCACCCGGATCGACATTGCGCGCACATAGTCCAGCGTCGAGTCGTAGCCGCGCTCTTCGAGCCACTGCGCAGCCTCGGGCCAGCGCTCCTCGGGCCGGTCCCCGAGCGTGAACAAGGCTTCTTTACAGCCCAACTCGGCGCCCTGGCGCGCGATCTCGAGGATCTCGTCGGGTTCGAGGTACATTCCGCGGCCTTCGGCGCGGAGTTTTCCCGGCACCGTCACGAACGTGCAGTAGTGGCAGCGATCCCGGCACAGCCGGGTGATCGGGACGAAAACCTTGCGGGAGTAGGTGACGGTACCGGGCCGTCCGGCGGCGAGCAGACCCGCATCACGCACCCGGGCCGCGGAGGCACACAGGTCCTCGAGATCGGATCCGCGTGCCTGCAACAGAACTGCGGATTCGTCGACGTTGAGCGTGACGCCCTCGCGCGCCCGGCGCAACGCCCGACGCATCGCGGAAGGCGCCGGCGGCGGTACCGCCCCGGGACGCACGGCGGGCGTCGGGAGCATCGCGGACTGCGCGGTGTCGTCTGCGGAATCGGTCATTGGCCGATCATCCGCCTCACCCGGCGCGCATGCCACCTCGGGGTCTATTCCCGCGGGTAGTCGTCGTCCGACGGCACTTCGCGGTGCTGTTCGTAGGTGTCGACGGGGTCGGCTTCGAGGGGCACATCGGAGGGCGGCACGTCTGCGGGTTCCTCACCCACAGGAATAGCCTGATCGATGCGATCGGCTTCGGAATCGTCACCCTGAGGGATGTCGATGTCGAGAGCGTCCGACGATTCGGTCATGGCGATCCTCCTTGTGCGATTCCGGCCCGGACGGGCCGGGCTCGAGTTCCGGCATCAGCCTAGCCTGGATGCCGACACGGATGTCGGGCCGCCGTCACAGGCCCCGGCGAGTATGGGAGGGCCATAGTGAACAGCGATGCCGAGGTGCGTTCGGAACCTCCGGTGGAACAGGCGCCGCCGCGGGCCGAGGCGCCGGTGTCACCGGTTCGAATGGCCGACCCGGCGTGGCGCCCGAGCGACAAGGCACGCTTGTTGTGGTCGATCAACGCCGCTCTGCTGTGGGTGCCGGTCGTCGTCGCGCAGATCGTGTGGTTTGTCGTCGATCCCCGTCTCACGCTCTGGCATGTCGCCGCCGCCGCGGCGACCGTCGTCGTCGGCGGACTGCACATCGCGGTGGTGCCGCAGTGGCGGTACCGCGTCCACCGCTGGGAGATCAGCGATACAGCTGTGTACACGCGATCCGGATGGTTCACCCAGGAACGGCGCATCGCGCCCATCTCGCGCATCCAGACGGTCGACACCGAGCGCGGCCCCATCGACCGCCGGCTCGGCCTGGCCACCGTCACCGTCACCACCGCGTCGTCCGCAGGTGCCGTCGAGATCACCGCACTCGACGTGGCCGTCGCGGACGAGACAGTCGCGCGACTGACCGACATCGCCGGCCGCGACGGGGTCGACGCGACGTGACCACCGATCCGCACCCCGACCAGAACCGGGTCGCCGCGGTGTCCGCGCCCGACCGGACCGACGAACCCGCATCGTGGTCGAGGCTCGACCCGCGCATGCTGCTCGTCCACCCGGTCGAAGAGATCCTGCGCCTGCTGCCCGTGCTGATCGGCACGGTCGTGCTCGGCAGCAGCAGCGGCAACCCGTACTGGGGACTCGCAACCGCCGCGGTGCTCGTGGTGATCGGCTTGTCCCGGTGGTTCACGACGACGTACCGCGTGGGACCTGTCCACGTCGAACTCCGGCGCGGGCTGCTCCAACGACAGGAACTGTCGATCCCGCGGAGCCGGATCAGGTCGGTCGACGTCGAGCAACGGGTCCTGCACCGGCTTCTCGGTCTCGCCGTCGTGAAGATCGGGACCGGCCAGTCCGCCGGCGCCGGCCGCGACCGCAACCGGTTCGAACTCAACGGACTCGCCGCCGACTCCGTTCCGGCGTTGCGCGCCCCCCGGCGCGGCGCCCGGCCGGCGCGCCCCGACTCCGGCGATGCCGACGCAGCGGCGACGGCACCTTCGGCGGAAACGTCGCCCGAAATCGAGATCGCCCGGTTCGATCCGCGCTGGGTTCGGTACGCCCCTTTCTCCGCGACCGGCCTGATCGGTATCGCTGCCGTGGTGGGCATCGCCTTCCAGTACGGGCTGGGCGAGCGTCTCGCCGAGTCCCGCAGCGTCGAACGCGGTGTCGCGGCATTCGAGGCTGCCGGTGTGGCGGTCTCGGTCGCGGTCGTCACACTGGTCGTGCTGCTGATCGCGAGTATCGGCGCCTGCGTGCGTTACGTGTTGCTCTACGGAAACCTGCGGGTGACCGACGACGGGCGCATGCTGCGAATCGGCCACGGCCTCGTGAAGGTCCGTCATTCGACCCTCGATCGCGAGCGCTTGCGCGGCGTCAACCTGCGTGAGCCGCTCGCTCTCCGGCTCGCCGGCGGTGCGCGTCTCGACGCGATCATGACGGGCGTCGCCGCGGAAAGCGGCGAATCGTCGCTGGTACTGCCGTCGGCGCCGGAACGCGACGTGCACCGCGTCGCCGCACAGGTGCTCACCGATCCACTCCCCGTACACGTGCCGCTGCTCGCCCACGGTCCCGCGGCGCGTCGCCGTCGGTACACGCGAGCACTCGTCCCTGCGGGTCTTGTCGCCGCCGCCGTGATCGGCGCTCTGGCGGTGACCGGGCGCTCGTTACCGCTTCCGGCAACGGTCGCGGTAGCCATAGGACTCCTCGCGGGGGCAGGCGCACTCGCATGGGACCGTTATCGCGGACTCGGCCACGCCGTCGTGCCCGGTCGTCTCGTGGCGCGGAGCGGATCGGTGGACCGGCAACGCGTGAGCCTGGACGCCGAGGGGATCATCGGCTGGACGGTGCGGCAATCCTTCTTCCAGCGCCGGGCAGGCGTGGCCACGGTCGTCGCCGCGACGCCGGCCGGGGCAGGACACTACGAGGTGATCGACATTCCCGAGGAACTCGCATGGTCGCTGGTCGAGGCGGTCACCCCCGGCTGCGCCGACTCCTGGACGCGGCGATGAGGGGCCCGCTGCCCGGCCCGGAACCGGACAACCTCGAACAGATGGACGCCGAACTCGTCGAGTGCCGGGCGTGCCCGCGGCTGGTGGCGTGGCGCGAGCAGGTCGCGCGGGAGAAGCGTGCCGCCTTCCGCGACGAGGAGTACTGGGGACGGCCGGTGCCCGGCTTCGGGCCGCCCGACGCGTCCCTGCTGATCGTCGGGCTCGCGCCTGCTGCGCACGGAGGAAACCGCACCGGGCGGATGTTCACGGGCGATCGTTCGGGTGACGTGCTGTACGGGGCGCTGTACGAGGCGGGTTTGGCGTCGCAGCCGGTCGCGACGCACCGCGGCGACGGTCTCGAACTGTTCGGAACGCGCATCACCTCACCGGTGCACTGTGCTCCGCCGGCGAACAAACCGACGGTCCTCGAACGGGACACGTGCCGCCGCTGGCTCGAACAAGAACTCGATTTGCTGTCACCGACCCTGCGGTCGGTGGTCGTACTGGGCGGGTTCGGGTGGCAGTCACTGCTGCCGGTACTGGCCTCCGCGGGATGGACGGTGCCCACGCCACGGCCGAAGTTCGCCCACGGGGCGCATGTCGTCCTGGAACCGGCCTCGGACGCGCGGCAGCCGCTCCACCTGTTCGGGTGCTATCACGTGAGCCAGCAGAACACCTTCACCGGGCGGCTGACGCAGGACATGGTGGCGACGGTGCTCAGGGACGCTGCTCGGGCGGCCGGACTGCCCGTGAAATCTCCTTGATGCGAACCGAGAACAGGTACACACCCGCCGGCGCGAGGGCCGCGACCGGCAGGAGCAGGATGCGCCAGTCGGCGACGACCACCTGGTCGCCGCCGGGACCGCCCGCCAGACACAGCAGGAACACGACGCCCCACGCCACCAGCGGAAGCGCGGCGCGGCCCAGCGATCCCGTCTCGGTACGCATCGCTGCCACCAGGAGAAGATTCAGCACGGCGGCCAGCACGATAACGATGGGGAACGGCACCCCGCCGAGATAGAGGCCCAGGTAGAACACGGACAGTACGGCGCACAGCCCGCCGCTGATCACGAGCAGGGCGACTACGCCCCTGCGCGGCGCGGGTTCGGATACGGACGCGGGACCACCGGACAGCCCGGTTGCGGGATCGACCGTCATGACACGATAGTGCGCCACACGGCCACGAGCGGCGCAACCGGGTCCTGTGCGATCACGGGACGGGCGGGTAGCCGAGCATCGTCAGCAGGGCACTCTGCTGATCGGCGAAGTGGTAGAGGGCGTCGTAGTACTCCGCGCGGATCTCGCCTGCGTAGGGCCGCAGCGAGTCCACGAACGCGACGATCTGATTCTGCACGGACCAGTTGTACATCGAACCCCCTGCGGTGAGGCCGCCCCCGCGCGGCAGTACCTATGACCGCGGCGCCAGGACCGCAACATCTATGACCCAGGTCACACTAGCCGATGCTGGCGAACAGGTCATCCTCACGACCGGTGTCGTCGACGCGACCGCGTTCCCCCCGGGCCAGCACGAAGTACTCCTCGGCGAACACCGGTTGCGCCACCATGTTCGACAGTGCGAACGCGCCCCCACCGGGAGCCAGGACGACCTGGGTCGCATGGGCGACCATCGCCGAACGTTTCGCGTCGAGCACACCGCTGACATCGACGACGGTGGTCACCTGGTCGTCGGGCACACTCGGAAGCTCGTCCGCTTCCGGCATGCGCCAGCCTTCGGGCAGGTGGTCCAGAGCGGCGATTCCCGCGTCCAATGCCGAGCGTTCGGTGACGGTCCAGTACACCTTCGCGGGCGTCCAGGGCGCACCCGTCTCCGGAAAGTCTTCGGTGCCGGACACTTCGACGGCAGCGGTGACGCGGTCGTGGACCGCGATGTGATCGGGATGCCCGTACCCACCGCGCGGGTCGTACGTGACGACGACGTGTGGGCGGGTCTCCCGGATCACCGCGACGAGTGCCTCCAGCGCCTCGTCGGCGTCGGCGTTCACCCACGCCCTCGGGTTCTCGGCAGAGGGTGTCCCGGCCATTCCCGAGTCTCGCCAATGGCCTGCACCGCCGAGAAAACGCGGGCCGTCCACCCCGAGCGCCGCAAGAGCGCGACCGAGTTCGAGGATGCGGTACCCGCCCAGTTGGTCGGCCTGATCAGCGGCCAATTGCGCCCAGCGGTCCCCGATGACCTCACCTTCCTCGCCGAGCGTGCAGGTCACGACGGTGACCTCGGCACCTTCTGCGGCGTAGCGGGCGATCACGCCGCCCGTGGTGAGCGACTCGTCGTCGGGATGGGCGTGAACCAGCAGCAGCCGACGATCCGCAACGTTCGGCGTCTGAACGAAATCTGTTGTCACGGTGTACTCCTCCACCACAAATGTGCGTCTCCGACGATGCCGGCGGGAACCGAACCGGCCAGCGACACGTTGTCGATCTCCGGCCCGGCCGCGACCACGGTGCGATCCTGCAGGATCGGGAGGTTCACGGCGAGCGCCCACAGGGCGGGCTGCGCGGCGGTGATGACCTCGCGGGGGTCTGCGGTGCCGCGCACCGCAGCGAGCAACTTCTCCTCGAGTTCGGGATCGCACGCCCCGGACAGGTTGCTCGGCGCATCGAGCATTGCCCGTATCTCGTCTTCTTCGTCGTCCGAGCTTCCACCGGTCGACGCGGAGGTGCCGGTAGTGGGGGCGGCCTCCGTGGCTTCGGCACCGGGGTTCGTGGAGTCCCCGCCCTCTGCCTTCGGCGGATCGGTGGCGCGGGCAGCGCCCTCGACGACGGGCAGCACCGGCGGACACCCGAACCGGGACAGCGCTGCGGTGGCGGGATCGTCCCCCACCCGCATCCATCCCAGGACCGCATGCACACTGCCGTCGACCAGCGACTCGCCGTACAACTCGTCCGGGGGTAGCTCCGTCACGGTCGCGGCGATACCGGCGTCGCGCAGGACATCGGCCGCCGTGCGCGCGACCGCGAGGGTGGTCTCGGCGTCTTCCGGCACTCCGATCACGAAGTTCAGAGGTTCGCCGTTGCGGAGAAGGAGAGTGTCGTCCGCTTCCGGGGCGGGCGGTGCGCCGGTGGGTGACGACGTCGGGTCCGCAGACGGACCGTCGACGTCGGCGGGCGGTTCCTCGGGCAGGGGTTCCGGAGCGACCGGCATGTAGCCCGCTTCCGCGAGCAGACCGAGTGCCTCTTCCCTGCTGGGTCGCGGCGGCATCGTGGGCGCGTATCCGGGATCGGACGGCGCCAGCACCTGGGCGCGTGCCGGGACGACGCTGGTCTGAGTCCCCGCACCGACGAGTGCGAGTAGCTCCGGGTCGAGCAGACCGAGGATCCCCCGGCGCACGCGCAGGTCGGCAAGTTCGTCCGCACGGGTGTTGAGGGTGAAGTCGAGCGTGCGCGGCTGCAACTGGACGCCGGTGCGGACGCCGGGCACCGCGTCGAGTTGGGCGAGCAACGCCGCCCCGCCCCGCGCTTGTGCCACCTGAGCGTCACCGCTGCGCAGAGACTCGGCGAACTGGGAGTCGGTGCCCCCGCGGCGCATCAGGATCTCGTCGGGCACAGCGGGAGTGCCCCAGAACCGATCGTTGCGTTCGAGGAGCACCTCGCCGCGGCCACGGTCGACGGCGTCGACGTGGAATCTGCCGCCCGAGACCGGAATCGTTTCGGACAGTCCGCTCAGGAACCCGCCGGGGGTGTCCTTGACGAGATGTGCGGGCAGCAGGTCGGTGAACAATTCGCGCCAGGCCGGATACGGCTCGCGCAGCGTGACGGTGACAGTCTTGCCTCCGCCCGACGAACGCACGTCGTCGATGAGCCGATAGCCCGCGGGATCGACGACTCCCGGCTGCGTGATCATCTGCTGCCACAGGTACCGGAAGTCCTCGGCCGCGATCGGGGCGCTGTCGGACCACTGCGCCTCGTCGCGCACCTGGTACGTGATGGTGAAGGGATCCTGCTCGGTGACCTCGGCGGAGATCAGCACGGTCTCGTCCGGTACCCACAGCGTCGCCGCCGGATTCTGCGGATCGGGCACGGCCCGGAACGCGCTGGGCAGTACCAGGCCCGCGACAGCGTTCGCGACGGGCGACTGGTCGGACAGCAGATGCGGATTGAAGCCGGTATCGACCCTGTCGATCGCCACGACCACGGTGCTGCGGGGTCGCGTCGGAGCCGGAGGAGTCGTCGGCTCGGCCTGTTCGATGGGCGGCGGCGGATCGGCGGTACACGCCGTCAGCACCAGGACCGCCGATGCGAGGAGCGCCGGGACTCCGGCTCGCCACCGGCGACGGACACGCGTACGCAACACTCCGGCTTCCTTCCCGTCGACCAGACGGTACGTGGCGGTCCCGGCCAGCACACTGCTCGCCGGGACCGCCACATCCTTACTACTTGTTACGGGCCTTCTCGCGCGACCGCGCGCGCTGCCGGTCGGTCGCCGAGAGGTGCACCTTGCGGACGCGCACGATCTCGGGGGTGACCTCGACGCACTCGTCGCCGGCACAGAATTCCATAGCAGCCTCGAGGGTCAGCTCGATGGGCTTGGCCAGCGTCTCCATCACGTCGGCGGAAGACTGACGCATGTTGGTCAGCTTCTTCTCGCGGGTGACGTTGATGTCGAGGTCTTCCTGACGCGGGTTGATGCCCACGACCATGCCCTCGTAGGTGTCCGCACCGGGCTCGACGAAGAACGTGCCGCGGTCGGCCAGCTGGATCATCGCGAACGGCGTGACGGTGCCGGTCCGGTCGGAGACGAGCGAGCCGGTATGGCGGGCGCGAATCTCGCCGGCCCACGGGGCGTAGCCGTGGAACACGGCGTTGGCGATGCCGGTGCCGCGCGTTTCCGTGAGGAAGTCGGTGCGGAAACCGATCAGGCCGCGGGACGGGACGAGGAATTCCATCCGCACCCAGCCCGCACCGTGGTTGGTCATCTGCACCATCTTGCCCTTGCGGTTGGCGAGCAACTGCGTGATGGCACCGAGGTACTCCTCGGGGGTGTCGATGGTGAGCTCCTCGAAGGGCTCGTGCAGCTTGCCGTCGACCTGCTTGGTAACCACCTGGGGCTTACCGACGGTCAGCTCGAAGCCTTCGCGGCGCATCTGCTCCACGAGGATGGCCAGCGCCAGCTCGCCACGACCCTGGACCTCCCAGGCATCGGGACGGCCGATGTCGAGCACCTTCAGCGACACGTTGCCGACGAGTTCCGCGTCGAGGCGGGACTTGACCATGCGTGCGGTGAGCTTGTGGCCCTTGACGCGCCCGACCAGCGGGGACGTGTTGGTACCGATCGTCACCGAGATCGCGGGCTGGTCGACGGTGATCCGGGGCAGTGCCACGGGGTTCTCGAGGTCCGCGAGGGTGTCGCCGATCATGATGTCGGGGAAACCTGCGACGGCGACGATGTCACCGGCGATGGCGGACTCTGCGGGATGCCGCTCCACACCGACGGTCGCGAGCAACTCGGTGATCTTCGCGCGGGTGACGACGGGCTCGCCGTCGACTTCGCGCATCCAGCTCACGGTCTGGCCCTTGCGGAGCTCACCGTTGTGGATGCGGACGAGCGCGAGACGACCGAGGAACGCGGACGCGTCGAGGTTGGTGACGTGTGCCTGCAGCGGTGCCGCAACGTCGCCCTTCGGCGCCGGCACGTACTCCATGAGGACGTCGAACAGATCGTCGAGGTTCTCCGCGTCGGGCGCTTGGCCGTTCTCGGGCTGCTTCCGCGACGCCTTGCCCTCACGGCCCGATGCGTAGAGCACCGGAAGTCCGAGCGCGAGTTCGGCAGCCTGGGCGGCTTCGTCGTCGAGATCGGACGCGAGGTCGAGCAGCAGGGTCTGGCTTTCCTCGACGACCTCGGCGATGCGGGCGTCGGGACGGTCGGTCTTGTTGACCACGAGGATCACCGGCAGCGACGCGGCGAGTGCCTTACGCAGCACGAACCGGGTCTGCGGCAGCGGTCCCTCGGAGGAATCGACGAGCAGCACGACGCCGTCGACCATGGACAGGCCGCGCTCGACCTCTCCACCGAAGTCGGCGTGGCCGGGGGTGTCGATGACGTTGATGACAGTCACGCTGCCGTCGGGGTGGTGACGGTGCACCGCGGTGTTCTTCGCGAGAATGGTGATGCCCTTCTCACGCTCGAGGTCACCGGAGTCCATGACCCGGTCCACGAGTTCCGCACGTTCGGCGAACGCGCCCGACTGGCGCAGCATGGCGTCGACGAGGGTGGTCTTTCCATGGTCGACGTGCGCCACGATGGCGACGTTCCGAAAATCAGCGGTGCTCACGCGATGGCTCTCCTGGCTGTTGTCCGCGGCCACACGGCACTGGACCCGGTCGGCACCTCGCCCGTACGGCGCATATTGTTCGAAGCCGCTACGCGATTGCGATACGCCCACACCCGGCCTGAGACGGCCCGAGCAGGCACTGCGGCCACGAACATCCTACCGCTCTTTCGGGGGCGCCTGCTCCGACCCCTCCTCGTAATGCCAGGTCACGACGCCGGAACGTGAGATTCACCACGCGAGGACGCCGTTATGCGAGCGTTACAGCCCTCCCAGGAGCTTCTACAACCGCCTCTTGCGTTCCCGTAAGGGCACGCTAACCTGACACCCGGATGCTGCGACGAGGGCGGGACGATTCATGGGCAAGAAGATCAAGCCGAGCAAGGTCGCCGGCCTGAAGCCGAAGAAGAAGTGCTGCCGCAAGAAGACCCGCTGCGTGAAGTGCCCCGTGGTCATCATGCGCATGAAGAAGGTCGCGAACGACGACCTGAGCAAGAAAGAACTCCGCAAGCACCTGGAGAAGGCGCGCGCCGCCTGAACTCAGCCGGCGAGCAGCGCCCGCAGGTCCGGCAGCCACACCCGGTCCGCTGCCACGAGGTCCACGTCGTCGAGTTCACCGGCATCGACCCAGCGCACCGCGGCGTGATCGAGCGCGCGGGGTTCTCCGTCGAGCAGGTGCACCCGGTACGCACACATCACCAGACCGCCGCGAAGGTGAACTTCGGCGCCGAAACGTTCTCCGCCGCGGACCTCGACACCCAGTTCTTCGCGCAGTTCGCGGCGAAGCGCCTCCTCGGCACTCTCCCCCGGTTCGACCTTCCCTCCGGGCAATTCCCACTGGCCGGCGAGTTCGGGCGGCCGGGTCCGCTGAGCGAGGAGTACGCGCCCGTCACGGACTACAGCCCCGGCGACGACGTGTCCCGTCGGCGGTGTCGTTGCGGTCATGCCGTGCATCGTCCCAGAATGGTTCATGGCCCAGTTACTGACGGACGGCGAGATCGACGCGGCACTGTCCGAACTCCCGCACTGGCGACGAGCAGGTGCGTCCCTGATCCGAACGATCGAGGCTCCGACGTTCCCCGAGGCGATCGCGCTGGTCGACAAGGTCGCGGAGGCCGCCGAAGAGGCGGACCACCATCCCGACATCGACATCCGATGGCGGAAGGTGACCTATTCGCTGTGCACGCACTCCTCGGGGGGGATCACCGAATCGGACGCGGAGATGGCGCGCCGGATCGATCAGTTGGCTCAGACGGTCGGTCTGTAGGGGTCGCGGCGTCGGAGGCTTCTTCTGCGACGGTAACCGTCGCGGCGTGCTCAGTCTCCGAGGCCCGCAACTTCCGCGCGCCCACGATCATCCAGACGTAGACGAGGACCGCACCGGCGACGTAGACCGTGCCCAGCCACGCCAGGGGCGCGGGCCGCCCCACCGTCCAGATCGAGTCCTGCGCACTGCTGAGCACCCACGGCACGCCGACGAGCGTCACGACGGCCCAGAACGCGGCGAGGATACGAGTGCCGGTGAGCACGGCCAGCGGGCCGTACAGGAGCCAGATCAGCATCGGAACGACCCACACCCAGTGATGGGCCCACGAGATCGGCGAAACCAGCAGACCGAGGAGTTGCACCACGAGCAGGGTCCCGAGCAGATCGTCCTTTCCGAGCGAACGCCACGCGGCGAACGCGAGTGCGGCGCACACGACGACAGCGACGAGCCACAGCGGTCCGGTCTCGACGTCCTCCCCCACGATGCGGCTCAGCGCGCCGCGGAGCGACTGGTTCCACACCGATCCGACCGGACCGATCCGGTCGGCGTCGCCGAACAGGGTGGTGAAGTAGGTCAGTCCTTGCTCGCCGAGCGTGAGCACGCTGACCAGGACGGTCACCGCGAACGCGACGGCAGAGAACACGGCTTCCCGCCATCGACGCCGTGCAAGGAAGTAGAGGCCCGTGATGGCGGGCGTCAGCTTGATTCCGGCGAGAATTCCTACGAGGCCGCCGGAAAGCCACCACCGGGAACTGCGCACCGCGACCATGACGCCGAGGACCAGGAAGACGTTGATCTGCCCGTAGTCGAGGGTGGTGCGCAGCGGTTCGGTCCAGATGCCGACGGCCGTCCACGCGAGGGCGACCCCGGTCCACCGCCGCGTGCGCGCTTCGGGCCCGATCACAAGTTCGAAAGCGATACGCACAACGAAGAACAGGGCCGCGACCGTGAGCAGTTGCCACGCCACGCCGAGCACCGCGAACGGCACTACGTGCAGCGGGAGGAATACCAGCGCTGCGAACGGCGGATACGTGAAGGGCAGCGGGAAGTCCGGGGTGTAGCGACTGTAGGTGAAGTTGTAGAGGTCGCCGTCGAGGAGAGCGGCGGAGCCGTCCACATACACATGCAGGTCGACGAGGTTCATCCCGTTGGGCGTGAACAACGTCCAGGCGAGTCGTGCCGCGACGGACACCACCAGCAGTGCCGCGCACCACCGCACCGGATACGAAGGAACTCGTCGTGGCACCGCGGTGCAGCCTCCCGTCGTTCCCTGGCCCGGATGTCCGGACCTTCGGCTCTAGAGACTACCGGCGAACACCCAGCCCTCCGAAACCCTGATTCACTCTGGTAACAATCTCATCTCTACTCACAACAGTCACAAAGGAAACACGTTACCGTCTACCGGGTACCGCCATTCGGAACAAACTGTGGCTACACTCCCCCGAAGGCAACCGCCAACCCGGGTTCGGCACGGTGGGTTGTCCTGCGGGAGGGGACTCCATAGAGTGTCGCCTCGAGCCGTCAGTACCGGCTGGTCTTCCAGGCCTACCAGGTGCTTCAACGACAAGGATGGGGAACAGTGCTTCGTACTCGAGGAATGCGGCGTGCGCTCACAGCGTGCGCACTTGCCGCCACTGCGGGACTGGCGGTGCCGTCGCACGCCTTCGCGCAACCGGCGCCCCCGGCGCTGCCCGACCTGACCCAGTTCGTCGAACTCCCGCAGTTCGAGGTCCCGGCCGACCTGTCCATCGAGTCGTTGACACGTCTGATCCCCGAAATCCAGGCAAACCCCGAGCAGGTGGAAGCACTCGCATCGCTCGCTCCCGCCATCGTCGGAGCTGCGGCAGGGCCGTCGGATGTTGCCGACGTCGCGGACGGCAGCAACGACCTGCTCGCACAGGCGAAGGAACTGCTCGCGAATTCCGAGCTTCCGGAGTCCCTGAAGGGCACCCTTCAGCGCGTCATCACCTTCCTGGACGGCAGCGGCGGCGGTGGCCCCGACATTCCGGCACCGGGCACGGTTGTGATCTCGCAGTTCCTGTACCCCACGCTCGGCCAGGATTGCATCGGTGACGGACAGGACTCCGTGGGCAGCGCGCTCGCAGTGGCCGGTCCTGCTCAGTTGCCGCCTCCGGGCCCGGCCGCCGGTCAGGTCGGATTCGTCTTCACCGCGCTCGGCACCGCGCCTACCGCTGGCGAACAGGACCTGACCCTGAGCTGGATCAATGTCTCCAACGGCCGCAGCGGCACCCAGCCGCTCACCAACGAGGCACGTATCAACCCGGACGGTCCCGCAACGTTGACCGCCATCGCCGACACCGGCGCCGGCCAGGTCGTAGCGGTCGTCTCGGGTGGCATCACCACCCAGAAGGAAGGCGCGGACCCGCGTTCGTGCACCTTCCTCCCCACCCTGGGCCTGGTGTCCGTGCCCTGACGGACACCGATAACAGAACAGCCGAAGACCCCCCCGCGGGCGCCCCGCGGGGGTGCGCGGGGGGG